>JACDBR010000172.1 GCA_013694825.1 Solirubrobacterales bacterium | reverse complement strand
CGTGGCGCCAGAAGGGCACCGGCCGCGCCCGCGCCGGCGCATTGTCGGTCCCGCACCGCCGTGGCGGCGGCGTCGCCTTCGGCCCCAAGCCGCACAAGCACGTCGTCAAGGTCAACCGCAAGGCCAGGCGACGGGCGCTTCGCTCGGCGCTCTCCGTCCATGCCGCGCGCGGCAGCCTGGCGGTGATCGAGGGCGGCGACTTCAGCTCCCCGGCGACCAAGCAGGCGGCCACGGTGCTCGCCAAGTGGGACACCAAGCGCCCGACCCTGCTCGTGGTCGATCCCGAGGAGACGATGCTCGTCAAGAGCTTTCGCAACATCCGCGGGGTCGACGTGCTGCCGGCCGGCGCCGCCGGCGTCGCCGATCTGCTCGGCCACCCCTCCGTCGTGATCTCGCAGGCCGCGCTCTCGACCCTCGAGGCGCGCTCGGCCGGCGTCTCGCGCGGCGCGGGCGAGGATTCCGGGGAGCAAGGCTGATGCTGGCCGGACAGGTTGTCATCGAGCCGGTCGTCTCGGAGAAGAGTTACGCGCTGATGGCCGACGGCAAGTACACGTTCCGGGTCGACGACCGCGCCCACAAGACGCAAGTCCGCCAAGCCGTCGAGGAGCTCTTCGACGTCCGGGTGCTCGAGGTCCGCACGATCAAGGTTCGCTCCAAGCCCAAGCGCCGCGGCCTGCACCGCGGCCGCACGCGCTCGTGGAAGAAGGCGATCGTCCAGCTCGCGCCCGGCGATCGGATCGAGCTGTTCGAGGGAGCGGTGGCTGACTGATGGCGATTCGAAAGACAAGGCCGACCAGCCCCGGGCGTCGCTTCGCGATGTACCAGGACCGTGCCGACCTGACCAAGAGCCGGCCCGAGAAGTCGCTGACCCGCGGCGTCAAGAAGACGGGCGGGCGAAACACCCACGGACGCATCACCTCACGCCATCGCGGCGGCGGGGCAAAGCGCCGCTACCGCGAGATCGACTTCAAGCGCACCCGCGACGGCATTCCGGCGACGGTCGCCGCAATCGAGTACGACCCGAACCGCACCACCTACATCGCGCTGCTCCACTACGTCGACGGCAAGAAGGCCTACATCCTCGCCCCGGCGGGGGTGCGCCCAGGCGTGAGCGTCCAGTCGGGGCTCGGCGCGGACATTCGGCCGGGCAACGCGCTGCCCCTGAGCGCGATCCCGACCGGCACGATCGTCCACAACGTCGAGCTGCTTCCCGGCCAAGGAGGGCGGCTCGGCCGCTCGGCCGGCTCGGCGATCCAGGTGGTCGCTAAGGAGGGCGCGACGGTGACCCTGCGACTGCCGTCCTCGGAGATGCGCCTGGTGCGCGGCGAGTGCCGGGCGACGATCGGGACGCTCTCGAACTCCGAGCACCAGAACGTCAAGCTCGGCAAGGCGGGCCGCAGCCGCCACAAGGGCCGCCGGCCGCAGAGCCGCGGCGTGGCGATGAACCCGGTCGACCATCCGCACGGCGGCGGCGAGGCCCACCACACCCCGGGCGGACACCCGGTGACCCCTTGGGGCAAGCCGACGCTCGGCTACCGGACACGCAAGAAGGGCAAGGCCTCCGACGCGATGATCGTGCGCGGCCGTCGCCGAGGCAAGAAGAAGCGCTAGGCCGCCGGGACTGACTCGAGGATCAGAGAGACATGGGTAGATCTACTAAGAAGGGACCGTTCGTCGAGGAGCGTCTGATGACGCGAATCGAGCGCATGAACCAGTCCGGCTCCAAGCAGATGGTGCGCACCTGGTCGCGCGCCTCGACCGTCTTCCCCGAGATGGTCGGCCACACGATCGCCGTCCACGACGGTCGCAAGCACATCCCGGTCTTCATCTCGGAGTCGATGGTCGGTCACAAGCTCGGCGAGTTCGCGCCGACCCGCCACTTCCGCGGCCACGGCGGCAAGGACCGCTAGGGCATCGCTGATGGCCACCTCTCGAAAGCAGCCAAAGCTGGCGCCCGACGCGCCGCTGGTGCGCGCTAAGGCGCGCTACGTGCGGGTCGCCCCGCGCAAGGCTCGCCTGGTCGCCGACCAGGTGCGCGGCCTGCACGTCACCGAGGCCCGCAACCTGCTCAGCTTCCACGCCCGCGACGCCTCGCGCGACGTCCAGAAGCTGATCGAGTCGGCGATGGCAAACGCCGAGGCCAATCACGAGCTGATCGGCGACGAGATGCGGATCCACGAGATCCGCGTCGACGAGGGTCCTACCCTGCGTCGCTGGCGCCCGCGGGCACGCGGTCGCGCCACCAGGATCGACAAGAAGACCTGCCACATGTCCGTGGCACTGACCCCGACCGACGAGTAGGAGGCTCAAGTGGGACAAAAAATCCATCCCGAGGGCTTCCGCGTCGGCTACATCCACGACTGGAAGTCCAACTGGTTCAACCAGAGGCAGTTCGCCGACTACCTGCTCGAGGACATCGCGATCCGCAAGCACATCGAGGGCAAGCTCTCCCATGCCGGCCTCTCGGACATCAAGATCGTCAAGCAGCGGGGCGAGGTCACGGTTGACATCCACACCGCTCGCCCGGGGATCGTGATCGGCAAGTCCGGCTCCGAGGTCGACGCGCTGCGCCGCGACCTGCACCGGATCACCGGCAAGCCGGTCAAGGTCAACATCCGTGAGATCAAGCGGCCCGAGCTCGACGCCAAGCTCGTCGCCCAGTCGATCGCCGAGCAGCTTCAGAACCGGGTCGCCTTCCGCCGTGCGATGAAGCGCGCGCTGACCTCGGCGATGCGCTCCGGCGCCAAGGGCGTCAAGGTCCAGGTCTCGGGTCGCCTCGGCGGCGCCGAGATGGCGCGCCGCCAGGTCTACTCGGACGGCAGCGTGCCGCTCCACACATTGCGCGCCGACATCGACTACGGCTTCGTCGAGGCCCGCACGACGACCGGCCGGATCGGCGTCAAGTGCTGGATCAACAAGGGCGAGGTGATGCCTGAGGGCTTCCGCTCGGCGGCTGACATCGCCGAGGAGCAGAGCCCGCGCCGGCCGAGCAGGCCGGGACGCCCCGGCGACCGTGACGGGCGCGGCGGCCGCGACCGCGGTGGTCGAGACGGGCGAGATC
>JACDBR010000163.1 GCA_013694825.1 Solirubrobacterales bacterium | reverse complement strand
CCCAATTACGCGCCGCGGTCGACTGGAGGTGGAGCGCCAGCTCTACGCGGAGCTCGGCTCGCGCAGCTGCCACCCACGGCAGCTCCGCACCGGGACGCGCGGGTACTTCGGATAGTCAGGCTCGGTGCGCGAGCGCTCGCAGAGCGAGAAGCGCGACCCGCGCGTGTTGTCGACCAGGCGCTGGTGCCGGCAGGAATCGCAGAGTCCGCTGGGCGGCTTGCTCACGGCGCTGAGTATCGCGCCGGGCGACCGGAGCACGCCAGGAGTCCCAATACTTCATTTCGTATAGTCGGGTCGTGGGCACGTTCCGGCGTCTGATGGGGTTCTTGCGGCCGTACCGCCGCACCGTGATCTGGTCGCTCGTCTTCGCCTGGGCGGCGACGGGAATGACCGTGCTGATCCCCTACCTCGTCGGCCAGACCGTCGACGAGATCCAACGCGGCTACGAGAGCGGCACCGAGGTCGCTCTGACGCCGCTCTTCGTCGCGATCCTCGCCGCCGGGCTGCTGCGCCTGGCGCTGACGATCGTGCGCCGCCTGATCGCCGGCAGGATCTCGGTTGACGTCGAGTTCGACCTCCGCGAGCGCATGTACTCACACCTGCAGCGCCTCGAGCTCGGCTTCTTCGACACGCAGCAGACCGGCCAGCTGATGTCGCGGGCGACCGTCGACCTGTCCTCCGTGCGGTTCTTTCTCGGCTACGGGCTGATCTTCTTGACCCAGAACGCGCTGACGATCTTCCTGGCGAGTGCCGTGATGATCGCGATCAAGCCCTGGCTCGCGATCCTCGCGCTGCTCCCAGTGCCGTTCGTCGTCTTTGCCGCGATGCGCTACAACCGGGTCTCCAGGCCGGCGCTCCAGGAGGTCCAACAGCGCCTCGCCGAGCTCACGGCGGAGGCCGAGGAGAGCGTCTCGGGAATCCGGATCGTCAAGGCTTTCGCCCGCGAGGATCACATGCTGGGCCGCTTCCAGCGCTCGGTCTCGCGGCTCTTCGACCAGAACGTCTACTCGACCAGGCTGCGCGCCTACTACACGCCGCTGCTCGGCTTCCTGCCGAGCCTCGGGCTCGCGGTCGTGCTGTTCGTCGGTGGCCGCGAGGTGATCGCGGGACGGCTCTCACTCGGTGACTTCACGGCCTTCTACACCTATCTCGTGATGCTGGTCGGCCCGATGCGGATGCTCGGCATCGCGCTCGGGATGGCCCAGCGCGCGGTCGCGTCGGGCGATCGCATCTTCCAGATCCTCGACCGCGAGCCGCGGATCACGAGCCCGCCCGGCGCGCCGCCGCTGCCTCCCGGGCCGGGCCGCGTCGAGTTGCGCGACGTCAGCCTCAGCTACGCGGGCGGCGAGCCCTCGCTGCGCGAGATCGATCTCACCGTCGAGGCGGGAAGCACGGTCGCGCTGGTCGGGCCCACGGGCTCGGGCAAGACGAGCCTGGTCGCGCTGCTGGCCCGCCTCTACGACCCGCAAGCGGGCTCGGTCTCGATCGACGGCGCGGACGTGCGCTCGGTCGAGCTCGCCGACCTGCGCCGCTCGGTCGCCGTGGTCGCCGACGAGAGCTTCCTGTTCTCGGCCACCGTCGCCGAGAACATCGCCTACGCCCGTCCCGAGGCCAGCCAAGCGCAGATCGAGGCCGCCGCCCGCCGCGCCCAGGCGCACGGGTTCGTCGAGCGACTGCCCGACGGCTACGAGACGAAGGTCGGCGAGCGCGGCCTGACCCTGTCGGGCGGCCAGAGGCAGCGGATCGCGATCGCACGGGCGCTGATCGCCGAGCCGCGGGTCCTGATCCTCGACGACGCGACATCCTCGGTCGACGCGACCACCGAGGCGGAGATCAAGCGGGGCCTCGGCGAGGTGATGGAGGGACGGACGACCCTGATCGTCGCCCACAGGCTCTCGACGATCTCGCTTGCCGACGAGATCGTGGTTATGGACGGCGGCCGGATCGTCGACCGCGGGACGCGCTCCGAGCTCGCCCAACGCTCAGAGCTCTATGCCGAGATCGCCGAGTTCGGCGCCGAGGCGGCGCCACGCCCCGACTACGAGGCCGAGCGGGCCTACGCGCGGCTATGAGCGAGGCAGGCCGGAGCTCGAGGCGTTCGCGGGCGCGCACGGCGTGGCGGATCCTGCGCGGTGAGGACCAGCGCGGGCGCAAGCTCCGCTGGCTGCTGTCGCTGCTACGCCCGTACCGAAAGCAGGTCTGGCTGACCGTGCTGGCGCTCGTGATCGCGACGGCGGCGGCCCTGGCTCCTCCCTATCTCGCCGGCCGCGCAATCGACGACGGGATCATCGAGGGCAATTCCTCGGCCCTGGTCGTGATCGTGGTCGTCTACCTGGCCTCGGTGCTGGTGCTTTGGGGGGCGAGCTACGTGCAGACCTATCTGGTCGGGTGGATCGGGCAGCGGGCGCTCCAGAACCTGCGCGAGCGGATCTACACCCACCTGCAGTCGATGTCGATCGGCTTCTTCACGCGGCGCAAGCCCGGGGTCCTGATCTCGCGCCTGACCAACGACGTGCAGGCGCTCGACAGCCTCGTCACCGACGGCATAGTCACCCTGTTCTCGAGCACGCTGACGCTCGTCGGCGTGGTCGCGATCCTGCTCGCGCTCGACGTCCCGCTTGCCCTCGTCACCTTCGTCACCTTTCCGATCCTCGCCGTCGGCAGCGTCGCCTTCCGGATCGCGTCGGCCGGCGCCTACCGCCGAACCCGCGAGCGGATCGCCGACATCACGGCCTACCTGCAGGAGACGCTCTCCGGAGTGCGCGTGGTGCGGAGCTTCGGGCGCGAGGATCGCCACCTCAAGGAGATGACCCGGCTGAACCGCCGCAACCGCGACGTGAACATGAAGACGGTCCAGCTCAACGCGGCGTATTTCCCGGCCGTCGAGCTGCTCTCGGCGATCGGTACGGCGGCGATCCTGCTCTACGGCGGCCAGCAGGTGCTCCAAGGCGATATCGAGATCGGCATCCTGGTCGCCTTCGTCGGCTATCTGCAGGCGTTCTTCGACCCGATCCAGCAGATCTCCCAGCTCTACACGACTTACCAGCAGGGGATGGCCGCCCTCGACAAGATCTTCGACCTGCTCGACACCGAGCCCGATACGACCGACGCGGCCGACGCCCGCGATCCGGGGGTGCTTCGAGGCGAGATCGCGCTCGAGGGGGTGTGGTTCTCCTACGCGC
>JACDBR010000151.1 GCA_013694825.1 Solirubrobacterales bacterium | reverse complement strand
GCTCACCGGAGCGCGGCGCGCGTGGCCCCCGATCGCGTCGAGGATCTGGGTCCAGGCGGCCCGCGGCAGGTCGTGGCCCATGTCGTCGATTTCGATCAGCTCCGCGTCTGGGATCACCCGCGCGGTTTCGCGCCCACCCGACGGCAGCACGAGCTTGTCGGCGGTGCCGTGGATGACCAGGGTCGGTCGGTCAATCGTGCGCAGCTCGCCCGAGCGGTCGCCGGACTTGAGGATCGCCCCCAGCTGACGGCCGACCCCACGCGGGTCATGGTCTCGGTCGAAGCCGCGCAGCGCCCTCTCGCGCACTCCGGCCAGGTCCTGTAGCGGGGGCCGCGAGCCGACGAGCTCGTAGAGAGCGACGATCTGATCGGCGAAGGCCTCGCGCTCGCGCGGCGATGCCTTGAGGAAGAGCCGGTAGGCGCTCCAGGCCGGCATTCCCTTTATGGGATGCCCGGTATTGGACATGATCGAGGTGAGCGAGGAGACCAACTCGGGGCGGCGTGCCGCGAGGGTCTGGGCGATCATCCCGCCCATCGATGCGCCGACTACGTGGACTGGGCCGAGCTCGAGCGCCTCGACCAGGCCTGCGGCGTCCCCGGCCATCGCGCCGATGTCGTACTGGCCCGGCTCGAAGCGCCGGGTCACGAGGCGCCAGAGGGGAGGGACCGCCACCGAATGCAGGTGGGTCGAGCGACCGTTGTCGCGGTTGTCGAAGCGCACGACGTGGAATCCGCGACCGGCGAGCTCCGCGCAGAAGTCCTCGTGCCAGCCGATCATCTGGGTCCCGAGCCCCATCACGAGGAGCACCGTCGTGTCCTCGCGCGACCCGAACTCCTCGTAACAGAGGCTGATGTCGTCGCCGACGTCGCAGAATTGCTCGTTCACAGGCTCGTAACTTTGACAGACGCCCTCGCAACCCGCCCTCGTTGTCGCACGGAGACCACGATGCCCGATAGCGGTGCACGCCCGCTGACCCCGCTCAGAGCTCGATCAGCTCAAAGCGCATCCTCCCCTGCTCGATTCGCAACATGCCCATGCTGTGCGAGGGCGAGCGGCGGCGCTCGGTGGGGCTGCCCGGGTTGAAGATCTGGAACCCGGCGACGCTCTCGTGCATAGGGATGTGGGAGTGACCGAAGACGACGGCCGCGGCATCCGGGAACAGCCTTCTAAGCCTCGCAACCCGTCCCCTCGAGGGACCGGCGTCGTGGATCATCCCCACGCGCGTGCCCGCGAGGTCGAGCTCGAGATGCTCGGGCAGGCGGCGGCGAAGCGCGGGACCGTCGACGTTTGCCGCAGATCGCCTCCACCGGAGGCCCGATCGCCTCCAGCTCGGCCAAGAAGGAGGCTTCGATCAGATCCCCGGCATGGAGCACGAGCTGGGATTCGCGGCTCAGCAGGGCGACATGTAGCGGCATTCAGGACTCGCGTTTCCCTGCCGGTGCATAATTCGCCCCCGGGAGAAGACCATGTTCAACGACAAGCACAGCTCCAAGATTCTGCTCGCCCTCGTCGCGATCCTGCTGCTGGTGACCACCGGCTACCTAGTCGTACTCGCTGCGACAGGCTACGACCTGATCGACTTCAACGCCCTCGACGGTCCCGGGATCGGCATCGCCGACGAGCGCCGTGCGCTGCTCCCCTACGCGCTCGCCGCGCTGGTGGCGGCGATCCTCGCGATCGGGCTCTGGGTCCGCGATCGCCGCGTCGAGGGTGCCGACTCCGCTTCGAGCAGCGAGCTCCAGCGGGCGCTGCGCTCGCGCGACACGAGCCGTGCCTTCGCCCGCCGGCTGAGCACGCAGGTCGACGAGCTGCGCTCGGAGGTCGGCATGCTCGGCGGTGCGGAGAACCTTCCCGAGCTGATCCTCCAGCTCTCGCTCGAGCTGGTCAACGCCGATCGCGGCGCGATCTTCAAGCGCAAGGGCGCGGGTTCCGAGCCGCGCCAGCTCGTCACCGCGCTCGGCTTCGACGGCGATCCGCGCCACTCGGCGATCGTCAACCGCTTCGCGGTCCAGGCGATGGACCGCGACGCGATCGTGTGCCACGGCAGGGACGTGCTCGAGGAGCACCGCGAGTCGAGCGTCGACGAGGAGATCGAGAACGTCACCGCGATCCCGATCTTCGTCCGCGACGAGCTCGACGGGGTGGTCGTGTGCGCCAACTCCGAGACCTTCGGCAGCCACGACGAGGACGTGCTGATCGCGCTCGGCGACCAGGCCGGCGCGGTGCTGAAGAACGCCGACCTGCACGGTGAGCTGCGCGACTCCTACGTCGCGACGGTGCGGATGCTGGCCGAGGCGATCCGGGTCAAGGACCCGCACCTGGGCAGCCATTCCGAGGACGTTTCCGGCTACGTCGGTCGCGTCGCCGAGGGCCTCGGGCTGGACCCCAAGCGCCGCGAGGAGCTGGTCTGTGCCTCGCTGCTCCACGACATCGGCAAGATCGGGATCTCCGAGCGCATCCTGCTGAAGCCGGGCCGGCTGAACGCCGAGGAGTTCGGCGTCATCCAGCTCCACCCCCGGATCGGCTCGCGGCTGGTCCAGCAGGTTCCCTCGCTGGCGCCGCTCGCGACCTTCATCCTCCACCACCACGAGCGCTACGACGGCTCCGGCTACCCGGCCGGCCTGAAGGGCGAGGAGATCCCGCTCGGGGCACGGGTGATCGGCGTCGCCGACGCCTTCAGCGCGATGACCTCCGACCGCCCCTATCGCGGCCGGATGTCGCTCGAGGAGGCGTGCGAGGAGCTCGAGCGCCACGCCGGCACCCAGTTCGACCCCGACGTAGTGCGGATCTTCGCCGACGAGGCCCGGCTGCGCCCGCCATCCGAGTCCGAGGCCGAGCCAGGACTGGGCTCGGTGCTCGACGACCCGGAGTTCCAGGCGCGCCGGCCCGAGGGCGAGGCGCTGCTCGGCGGCCCGCGCGACCTCACCGATCACCTGACGCTGCTCTACACCCACCGCTACTTCCACGAGGTGGTCGGC
>JACDBR010000139.1 GCA_013694825.1 Solirubrobacterales bacterium | reverse complement strand
GGGTCAGGCCGAGCCCGAGCGAGACCATGATCACGGCGACGGCCGCGGGCAGGATCACGAGAGTTGCTACCGATTGGTCCTCCACGAGCTGCTGACCCTAAGCGACGTGGACCCGTGGACTCGCCGCTCCCTACCATCCTCACATGCGGATCGACGAGATCCTGACCGCCAAGGGCGAGCCCGTCTTCTCGTTCGAGTTCTTCCCGCCACGCACCCCTGAGGGCGTCGAGAACCTCTGGAAGGCGGTCGAGGTGCTGCGCGGGCTCGAGCCCGACTTCGTCTCGGTCACCTACGGAGCCGGCGGCGCGACCCGCGACGGCACGCTCGAGATCTCCTCGCGGCTGAAGAACGAGCTCGGGGTCGAGACGATGGCCCACTTGAGCTGCGTCGGCGAGACCGCCGAGGGGATCGAGGAGATGCTGCGCCGGATCGAGGCCGCCGGGATCGAGAACGTCCTCGCCCTGCGCGGCGACCCGCCGAAGGGCGAAAGCGAGTTCATCCGCGCCGAGGGCGGCTACTCATCGGCGACCGAGCTCGCCAGACTCGCCTCCGAGCGCTTCGATTTCTCGCTCGGCGGCTCCTGCTTTCCCGAGGTCCACCCCGAGGCGGCGAGCGCCGAGGCCGACCTCGACTATCTGAAGACGAAGGTCGATGCCGGCGCGCGCTTCCTGATCACCCAGCTCTTCTTCGACAACCGCGTCTACTTCGAGTTCGTCGCGGCGGCGCGGGGGGCGGGAATCGACGTGCCGATCATCCCCGGCGTGATCCCGATCGGCAGCTTCGGCCAGGTGCGGCGCATCTGCGCCCTCTGCGACGCCACGATCCCGGATGAGCTCGAGGCCGCGATGGCCGCGCTGGGAGGCGACCCCGAGGCCGAGGCGATGCTCGGGATCGCCTACGCCGCCAGGCAGTGCGACGAGCTGCTGGCGCGCGGCGCGCCAGGCATCCACTTCTACGCCCTCAACCGCGCGCCCGGCACCCGCGCCGTGCTCAGCGCCTTGAGGGCCGCGAGGCCCTGGGAGCTGGGGCGCGGAGCGGCGATCGAGGAGGCTCGCGCGTGAGGGAGGATTGGGTCGAGTTCGAGGACTGGCGCCTCGGCTACACCGAGTACGGCACCGGCGAACGGGTTGTCGTGCTCGTCCACGGGCTGCTGATGAACCGGCGCATGTACGACCGGCTGGCCCCTGCGCTGGCCGAGCAGGGCTATCGCGTCATCACCGTCGACCTGCTTGGGCACGGCCGTTCGGATCGCCCGCCCGACATGCGCCTCTACAACATGCCGGGGTTCGCAAAGCAGCTCGCCGCCGTGCTGGAGCGCCTCGAGCTCGACCGGCCGGTGATCGGCGGCACGTCGCTCGGGGCCAACGTCTCGATCGAGCTCGCCGCGACGTATCCCGAGCTCTCGCGAGGCCTCTTCCTGGAGATGCCCGTGCTCGACAACGCGCTGGTGGGAGCCGTCCTGATCTTTACCCCCGCGCTGCTCGGCCTGCGCTTCGGCAAGCCGCTGCTCGGCCCGCTCTCGGCTCTAGCCAGGCGACTGCCGCGCACCCACCTGCTGGCCGACATCCTGCTCGACTGGGCCCGACAGGACGCGGAGTCCTCCTCGGCGGTGCTGGAGGGCGTCCTGTTCGGACGCACCGCGCCACCCTCCGAGGAGCGGCGCCGGATCGATCAGCCGGCGCTGGTGATCGGCCATCCCGCCGATCCTCTTCATCCCTTCTCGGACTCCGACATGCTCTACGAGGAGCTTGCCGGCTCGCGGCTCGTCGAGGCCAGCTCGATCCTCGAATGGCGGCTTGCGCCCGAGCGACTGGACTCGGAGCTGACCCGGTTCTTGGGCGACGTTTATGCCTCTGGCGAGCGGTCGACGGACGCCCCAGAGCGATCGCGAGACACTGCTGAACGTGGCGCTCAGGCTCCCGAGCAGGCACGCGCCGTCCAGTAGCCTGATCGATTCGTGACCTCGAAGAAGAACCAGAGGGAGCGCCTGCGGGCCGAGCGACTGGCGGCCGAGCGGCGCTCGAGCGGCGGCGGGCGCGGGCGACTCATCATGGGCTATCTGATCGCCGCCGCGCTCGGCCTGGCCGTCGTCGCGGGGCTCGTGATCGTGCTCTCCAGCGGAGGCAGCGGCGGGGGGCGGGCTGCCGAGAACCTCCCGGAGAATGCCTTCATCTCGGTCGACAGCGGCTCGCTGCTCGGCTTCGAGCCCGATGGACGGGAGGGCACGACCCCGCCGCCGCTGGAGCAGGGAGAACTGGCGC
>JACDBR010000133.1 GCA_013694825.1 Solirubrobacterales bacterium | reverse complement strand
CGCCTCGAGCGCGGCCGGCTTCGGCGGCCCGGGCCTCGGCGTACTGCGACCAGCCGCCGGGGTAGTTGCGCAGCTCCCCACCCTCGATTGCGACCGCGCGCTGTCCGATCGCCTCGAGCAGCGCGCGGTCGTGGGAGACGAGCAGCACCGTTCCCTTGAAGGCGAGCAGCGCGTCCTCGAGCGCCTCCCGGCTTTCGAGGTCGAGATGGTTGGTCGGCTCGTCGAGGATCAGGAAGTTGGCCTGGGAGGCGACGAGCACGGCGAGCGAGAGCCGCCGCGCCTCGCCCCCCGAGAGATCGGTCAGGCGCTTGTCGACGTCGTCACCGGAGAACAGGAAGCGGCCGAGCAGGGCCCGAGTCTTGGCCTCGGAGAGCCCCGTCCGGCGCCGGGCGTGCTCGAGCAGCGTGCGCCCGTCGGCGCCCAGCAGCGCCAGATCCGAGTGCTGGGAGAGGTAGCCCAGCTCGACGTTGTGGCCGATCCGAAGCTTTCCCGCCGCGGGACGGCGCTCGCCGGCCAGCGTCTCGATCAGGCTCGTCTTGCCGCTGCCATTGGGGCCGACGAGCGCAACGCGCTCGCCCGACTCGACCCACATCTCGCCGGAGGAGACCAGTGTGCGGTTGCCGGCCTGGATCCGAGCCCCCTCGAGCTCGATCGCCACTCGGCCGGTGCGTCCCGTTTCGCCGAAGGAGAAGGAGAGCGAGCGCTCGTCGCCCGAGCCCGCGGACTGATCGGCACGCAGCTTGTCGATCCGCTTGACGCGCTCCTGGGCCTGCCGGGCCTTGGTCGCCTTGGCTCTAAAGCGCTCGACGAAGCGCTCCATCCGGGCGATCTCGGCCTCGACCTTCTGGCTCGCGCGTCCGGCGGCCAGCTCGCGGCGGGCCTTCTCGGCCCTCCAGGCGTGCCAGGTTCCCGTATAGAGGCGGGCCCGCCCGTGCTCGAGCTCGAGCACCGAGGTGCCGACCGACTCCAGAAACCAGCGATCGTGCGAAACCAGGGCGACAGCCGCTCCCAGCTCCGGCAGGTACTCCTCGAGCCACTCGAGGGCGGTCAGGTCGAGATGGTTCGTCGGCTCGTCGAGTAGCAGCAGGTCGGGCTTCGAGGCGAGCGCTCGGGCAAGCGAGGCGCGGGTCAGCTCGCCGCCCGAGAAGCTCGCCAGGTCGCGATCGAGCTCGGCGGTTCCGAAGCCGAGCCCTTGCAGCGTCGACTCGGCCGCCTCGCGCCAGCGGTAGCCGCCCATCGACTCGAGGCGAGTCTGGGCGTCGGAGTAGGCCTCGAGGGTCGCAGGGTCGCTGGCACCGTCGGCCATCCGAGCCTCGATCGCCGCCAGCTCGGCCTCGATCTCGAGCATCCAGCGCAGCCCGTCGAGCACGTAGGAGCGCAGGCTGAGACCCTGATCGCGGGGAGGGCGCTGATCGTGCAACGCGACGCGGGCACGCTTTGCCAGGTGCAGCTCTCCACCGTCGGCCGTCGCCTCGCCCGCGAGCACTCGCAGCAGCGTGGTCTTGCCGGCGCCGTTGCGGCCGGAGACGACCATCCGTTCGCCGCGCCGCAGCCGGAAGGAGACGTCGTCGAGGACGCGGCGGCCACCGAGGTACTTGCTCAGGTTGGAGGCGGAAACGATCTGCATGTCGGTGGCCGCTCAGGCGTTGCGGCGAGGTAGGAGATGCGCGGAGCTCGACGGGGCTCTCGGCCCGGCCGTGCCGGCCGCGACGCGTGGTCAGAGGCTAGGACGCCGGCGTTCGGCCGGCCGAGTCGCCCTTGGAGGAGCGCCCGGGCTAGGCCGAGACTGCGGCCTCGGTGGCGTCCTCGCGAACTTGGAAGGAGGAGCCACAGCCACAGGCCGCGACGACGTTCGGGTTGTTGACGGTGAACCCAGCGCCCTGAAGGCCGTCGACATAGTCGACCTGCGAGCCGAACACGAATTGCATCGAAGTCTTGTCGACGACGACCGAGACGCCGCTGTCGTGGAATACGTGATCGTCGGACTTGGCGCGATCCAGCGCCAGCGAGTACTGGAATCCCGAGCAGCCTCCGCCTCGCACCGCGATGCGCAGTGCCTGCTCGGCACCCTCGGCGTCGGTCGTGAGCTGCTTGATCTTCTCCGCGGCGACGCCGGAGAGCGTGACCGCTGCGGTCGGTGTGTCCATGCCTTCAGATTGTATAGCCCAGGCCGCGCGGAATCCACCGGCGGCCCTTGCCGGGCCTGGGGGCCGCCCGCCGCCGGGTCGTCGCGGCGCCCGCAGGCTCAGCTCCCCGCTTCGCGACGAAAGGCCAGGTACTCGAGGATCCGCTTCGAGTCGCTGATCACCTCGTCGCCGTCGACGAGGACGGGAACCCGCGTCTGGGATGTCAGCTCATCGATCTCGGGCCGCCAGCCTCGGCGCTGGGAGACCCGCTCGGTTCGGTGCTCGACCTTCTCGCGCCGCAGACGGCGCTCGACCGTGCCGCACGGACAGAGCCAGTTGGTCGGCATCTGGCAGCGAAACAGGACTACGGGAGCGCTCATCTGGAGAGGAGCGCCTCGCCGGTCCGGATCAGCCGGCTGACGGCCTTGAGAGCGAGCTCCTCGGGAACGCTGCGGCGCGGTGTGCGCCCACGCAGGTTGGCCTGCTGCCAGGCGACGGCGTCCTCGAGCGTCTGCTCGTGCGGGCGCGGCCTGAAGCCCAGCTCGCGGCGGGCCTTGGCGTTGCGGTAGGTCCACCACTGGCTTGCGGAGCGCGCCTCGTCGGGCGAGGTGGGCATGCCGATGCCGGCTCGGTCCGCGGCCTCGACTGCCAGCAGCGCCATGCCGGCCGGGAGCCGCAACGGTGGCGGAGCCACGCCTGAGATCCGCGCGAGGTCGGCGAAGAGCCGGTCGAGGGTGAAGTTTCGACCGCCCAGGATGTAGCGCTCGCCCACCTCTCCGTGCTCGTCGGCCAGCAGGTGGCCGGTGGCGACGTCGCGAACGTCGACAATGTTCAGGGCGCCGTCGACGTAGACCGGGATCTGGCGCAGGAGGAAGCGCCTGATCAGTGACATGGAGGTGCCGTTGGGGTCGTCGGGGCCGATCACGAAGGCTGGGTTGACGAACACGATCGGGAGCCCCTTGGCGGCCAGGCGCAGGCCCTGAGCCTCGGCCTCGCGCTTCGAGTTGACGTAGGTGATCCCGAGGCTGCCGCCACGGAAGAGCTGCGACTCCTCGGCCGCCCCGTGCGGTCGCGCCGGCCCAACGGCGACCACCGACGAGGTGTGCACCACGCGCTCGACTTCCTCGCGCAGCGACTCCTCGAAGACGATCTGGGATCCGCGCACGTTGACGTCGAAGACACGCTCGCTGTCGCGGGCCCGCATCGAGGTTTGGCCGGCCATGTGGAAGACCCGCTCGACGCCGGCGACCGCGCGCCGAACCGCCCGGCGATCGGTGATGTCACCGCCGACCCGCTCGAGGTCGAGGTCATCGAGGTGACCGAGGTCCGCGGTCCGCCGGGCCATCACACGCAGCTCGTCGCCCCTGCCTGCGAGCGCGCGTGCGACATGCGAGCCGATGAAACCGGAGGCCCCCGTGAGCAGGGTCTTCGCCATAGCGCCGAGACTCTAGAGGGGCGGTGTACCCAAGGCCGAGTGCGAATACGGCGGCTCGACGGGAAACTGATAGAACCGCCCGGTGGAGGGAACCCGCCGAGTTGCGGTGGTCACGGACACGACCGCCTACCTGCCCCAGGCGCTGGTCGCAGAGCTCGAGATCGAGCGCGTCAGCCTCTACGTCTCGATCGGCGCCGGCGAGCAGCGCGAGCTCGACATCGCCGCTGAGGACTACTCGAGCTTCTACGAGCGACTGCGCCAGAGCGGTGCCGTGGCGACGACATCGCAGCCATCCCTCGGCGACTTCATCGACGCCTGGGGCCCGCTGCTCGACGCCGGCCTCGAGATCGTCTCGATTCACATCTCGGCCGGGATCTCCGGCACCTACGACTCCGCCCTGGCTGCTCGCGAGCGCTTGATCGCCGAGCGCCGTGGCGGCGAGCGCGTCCACGTCTGCGACAGCCGCTCGGCATGCGGCGGACAGGGCTTCCTCGTCGTCGCGGCGGCCCGCGCGGCGGCTCGCGGCGCCGGTGTGGAGGCCGTCCTCGAGACGCAGTCGCGGGCCCGCGAGTCGTTGCGGATGTGGTTCGCGATCGACACGCTCGAGTTCCTGCGCCGCGGCGGGCGGATCGGATCGGCCCAGGCGTGGCTGGGCTCGGCCCTTCAGATCAAGCCGATCCTCACGCTCGAAGAGGAGATCACCCCGGTCGAGCGGGTGCGGACTCGCCGCCGAGCCTTCGAGCGCATGGTCGAGTTCGCGAGCGAGCTTCGGGAACAGGGAAACGAGGCCTGGGTGGTCCAGCACATCCAGGACCGAGAGACGGCGGAGCGGCTGATCGAAGCCTGCGGATCGATTTTCGGATCCGACCCGCTCTTCGTCTCGGAGGTCGGGCCTGTGATCGGCTCCCACGTCGGCCCCGGCCTGCTCGGCGTCGGCGGGATCGACCCGGCGATCCTGGAGGGCTAGGCGCCCGAGAAACCGACCGTTGACCGGGAGATCCGCTGCTTATCGCCGAGCGCGGGCGATCAGACGGACGCCGACCACGAAGCCGACCACGCCGGCGGCGACAGTCAGCTCGCGGCGGTGCTCTTGCACCTGACGCCGCCAGTCAGTCAACTCGGTGACCCGGGTGCGCAGGAGACCCACCGAGCGGCCCAGGTCCTCGCGCTGGCGCTCGATATCGGCCCGGATCTGGGCGGATGTGCGGCCGGGATCGCCGGCGGCTAGCTTGGCGACCGGTTCCCCGGCGCCGCTGCGATAGACCTGCGGCTCGTCGCTCATGTGCGATCCGGCCTCGCGACGGGCTCGGGGGTCGTCGAGCCCTCCAGCGTCTGCTTCGTGCGCCTCGCCTCCTCGATCGCCATCTCGGGGACGGGCGGGCTGCCCGCCTTGACGGCCCTGAAGGCGATCAGGCCGGCGATCCCCGCGACCACGAACCAGACGATCGCCTCGATCAGGAAGCCGAGCCAGATGCTGTCGGCGAAGAAGAGGTCGTTGAGCAGCCAGGCGATCGCGTGCATCACCATCGCCAGGCCCAGCAGCGCGAAGATTCCGGCGGCGAGGCCGACGACGGTGCCCTTGGCGAGCTTGGTGAGCTTCTCGGTCAGCTCGGCCTTGGCGAGCGCGATCTCCTCACGAACGAGGCTCGAGGTGCGCTCGGAGACATCGAAGACGAGCTCCGCGACCGACATGTCCTTAGGCGCCGGGGTGCGGCGTGGTGTCTCCTCGGGAGGGGTCATTCGGGCGGATCCTCACCGAAGACGCGGCGGTAGAGGACTGCCGAGGCACGGCTCGCGACGATCGTGGCGAGCGCACCGGTGCCGGCGAGCATCCCGCTCCAGACGATTTTCTTGACGAAGTCGTTGTCCATCTCGCACCTCTGCGGACCGCCTGCCTCGAGGAGGCCGGATACCCGAGCCGATTGAACTAAACCAGAGCCGGAGCGAGAACGGCGCGCTGGCCATCGCGCGTGACTCCAAGCATGCTGCTCAACCCGCCTTCGGCGCGGGGTCCGGACGCAGCTCGAGCCCGGAGCAGATCGTCTCGACCAGATTGGAGCGGGCACGGTCGTAGTCCGCGTCGGCGCCTGGGATCAGCTCGAAGATCCATCCCGACAGCAGTTGCTCGATCGAGCCGTAGAACCACAGCGAGGCGAAGCTCGGATCGATGTCGGAGCGGAAGGTCCCGTCCTCCTGGGCCCTGCGGACGATGCGCTCGATCAGGGCATAGGCGCGGCGGATCTCGTCCAGGTGGGTGCGTCCGAACGAGTTCGCGGCCCGCGTCACCTCGACGATGATCACCTTCATCAGGTCGGGGTCGCGGCGGTAGGAGTCGATGATGAAGCCCGCCACCTGGTCGAGCTTCTCGCGGGGCGGGATCGACCTCGCGTCGGCGGCTTCGATCGCGCGTAGGAGCAACGCCCAGCGCTCGACGAAAAGCTCGTCGAGCACCTCGTCCTTGGAACGGAAGTAGTGATAGAGCAGGCCGTGCGCAACCCCGGCCTCGCTGGCAATGTCGGATACGCGGCAGGCATGAAACCCGCGCCGCGAGAAGACTCTGCTCGCGGCGTCGAGGATCTGCCGTCTGCGCTCGACCGGGGGGGCTCCGGCCGTCAATGCACGGCCTCTTCGGACTGTGGCCACGCATAGGCTTGTGGCCGGCGATTGGCCAGCGACGGAACTCGCTCGCGGATCTCCGCGAGCGAGTCGAAGTCGAGCCTGGCGAGCGCGTAACCGTCGCCGTCCGGGGCCGTGGCGAGCACGATTCCCCAGGGGTCGACGATGGCCGAGCGCCCGTGAGAGCGGTAATGCGGCGGCGCCGGCCCCCACTGGTTCGGCGCGACGACGAAGGCCTGGTTCTCGATCGCGCGTGCTCTCAGGAGGACCTCCCAGTGGTCACGGCCCGTCTCGGCCGTGAACGCAGAGGGGACCGCAAGGACGGTCGCGCCCCGGGTCGCCAGGATCCGGTAGAGCTCGGGAAAGCGCAGGTCGTAGCAGACACTTAGCCCGATCACCCGCTGGTCGCCGAGCTCGGCCGTGACGATCTCCTCGCCGGGCGCCTCGCTCTCGGACTCGCGATAGGAGACGCCACCGACGTCGACGTCGAACATGTGGATCTTGCGATAGACGGCCACGGCCCGGCCGCCGGGATCGAGCAGCACCGACGTGTTGGCCCGCAGCTCGTGGCCCTCGCGCAGCTCGACGATGCTGCCGGCCAGCAGATGGATCCCGAGCCGGCGAGCCCAAGAGCTCGCGGCGCTGAGCGTCGGCCCGTCGAGCGTCTCGGCGCCTTCGCGCATCGCGTCGGGGCCGGCGAGCAGATTCCACTTCTCCGGCAGAACGACGAGCTCTGCCCCGGCGCCCGCCGCCTCGCGAACGAGGCGCTCGGCAAGCTCGGTGTTTCGCTGCTTGTCGCCGGTGGCGTTCAGCTGCACGGCCGCGGCCCTCATCGCCGAGAGCATAGGTGCGCCAGGAGCGGGCGGGCGGCCGGACAGGAGCCGGGAGTGGCGGCTTGGTGCTCGCGGGCGTGTTGATCGACCTCGCTCCGGTCGACTTCCTAAGAGCCGCCCCCAGACGAATCCGGTCGCGTGTCAGCGGCCCGGTCGGCCTCGGCCTCGGACGGGGCAGTGTGCGTGCCCGAGTCGACCTCGGGCGCGTGTTCGGCTGGGGGTGAGCCCGCCGCGGTGGGGGCACTGATCCGGGCGGTCAGCTCGGTGCCACCCTCGGGCATGCGGCGAAGCTGGCAGAAGTCGGCGAGCGCGGCGATCATCAGCAGGCCCAGGCGACCCTTGGTCTGGGGCGTGAGCGGAGCGGGCCGGATGCCGGCGCCGAAGTCGCGCACGATCACTGTCAGCACCTGTTCGCGTGCCAGCGCCAGGACGTCGATCGGGCCGTTTTCCCCGGCTGGATAGGCGTGCGACGCCGCATTCGTGAAGGCCTCGGTGACGACGGTCTTGGCCGCTGCGACCTCCTCCTCCTCGAGTCCAGCACGATTGGCCATGCGCTCGATCTCGCGGCGCGCGAGAGCCGCATTCGCGAGGTTGGAGTCGAGGTTCAACTCGAGATCCACGGGCTGATCGGCTTCGCCGGGCACGAAGCGCGATTACCCGCGCACCGGTCGGCGTGAACATCTGGGCGGTCGCGCGCAAGCGCCCGGCCCGCACCGCTGGCTAAGATTCGCGGGCTTTCCGATCGGCAGCCTCCGCGCCACGCGTGCAGCGTGCGTTCTCGATGCGGGGATCGGTCAGGGGGCGGAAGCGGCAATCGAATCGTTTGGCCGCGCCTGCGGGGCGGCCTGGGAGGATCGTTTGAGCGGGTCGTTCAGAGTCGTCACCGAGTACGTGCGCGGCATTCACGCGCTCGAGGTCTCCGGCGAGCTCGATCAAGCGACCGTTCCCGACCTGCGGGCCCCGCTGGCCGAGGCGATCGGCACCGGCGACGGCCCCGTGCTCGTCGACCTCAGCGGCTGCGAGTTCATCGACTCGACCGGGCTCAGCCTTCTCGTCGAGGCCCAGCGTAAGCTCGCCGAGCTCGACGGACGCCGGTTCGCGGTCTGCTGCGCCACGCGCGACGTCGACCGTCTGCTCGAGCTGACGGGGATCGGTAAGGCTCTGGCGGTCTTCCCCGCCCGCACCGAGGCGCTGAGCTCGCTCTCGCCGGACTAGTGGAGCGGGAGCGACTCGAGCAGGATCCCCGGCCTCTGTCCGGCTACGCCTTGATGACGAGCGCCTACGGAGTCGGCCTCGGTGCATACCTCATCCACCGCGGAACCCGCGGTGGGTTCCCTGAGCGCAGCTCCGTCGCCGACCTCGCGCTGAGCGGGATTGCGACGCATCGGCTCAGCCGGGTGATCAGCAAGGAGGACATCGCCGCGCCGATCCGTGCGCCGTTGACGGAGCTCGAGGGTCGTGGCGACCTCGCCGAGTCCTCCGAGCGCGCGCGAGAGGATGTCGGCCCCGTGCGGCGGGCGCTCGGCAAGCTGCTCTCCTGCCCCTACTGCCTCGACCAGTGGGTCGCGACCGGGTTCGCTATCGGGATGGTCGAACGCCCACGCGAAACACGATTCGTCTCCGGGGTGCTGACCTCGGCGACGGCGGCCAACTACCTCCAAGCCGCCTACAAGCGCGCGATCGAGCGCGACTGAGCGGCTAGGCGACCTCGCGCAGCGCGTCGAGCTCGCGGTTCTCGCTCAGCCGGCTCAGCGCCCGCCGCTCGATCTCGCGAACCCGTTCCGGCGAGACCTTGAGCTCTCGCCCGATCGCCTCGAGGGGCTGGCCGCGGTCGCCGTTGATCCCGTATCGCAAGCGCACCACCCGCTCCTCCTGCTCGGGCAGGTGCGATAGCGCTCGGCGCAGCGACTCGGTCCCGAGCGTGACCGTGGCCTGCTCATCGGGCGCGGGGGCCTGGCTGGGCATGAACTCGCCCAGGGTCGCATCCTCGGTCTCGCCGACCGGGCGGTCGAGGCTCGTCACCGTTCGCGGTGCGTCGCGAACGAAGCTCACCTGCTCGGGCGCGAGCTCGGCCGCCGCAGCGACCTCGGCCAGGGTCGGCTCCCGCCCCAGCTTGGTCGCGAGCTGACGCTCGGCGCGGCCGATCCGACGCTCCTGCTGAGCCAAGGTGGTCGGAAGCCGGATCGTGCGAGAGCGAGTCTCGAGTGCGCGTTGCATCGCTTGGCGGATCCAGTAGGTCGCGTAGGTGGAGAACTTGAAGCCGCGGCGCCAGTCGAACTTCTCGGCAGCCCTGATCAGGCCGATGTTGCCCTCCTGGATCAGGTCGAGCAGCGGCAGACCCTGGTTCTCGTAGCGGCGAGCGTTGGAGACGACCAGGCGCAGGTTGGAGTTGATCATCCGCTCCTTGGCCCGCAGATCTCCGCGCTCGATCGATTTCGCGAGCGCCACTTCGTCTTCCTTGCGAAGCAGCGGATGTCGCGAGGCCTCGCGGTAGAACAGTTGGAGCGCGTCGGCGGTCGCGATGTTGAGCTCGTCGGGCCGGTAGCTCGTGGACGGAGCCTCGGCTCGGGCGCAGTCGTCGCGCAGCGAGATGCCGCGACTCTCGATCTCCTCGTGGAGCGCGTGCACAGCCTCGTCGTCGAGGTCGACCTCGGCCAGCACCTCCTCGAGCTCGGAGAGCTCGATGAAACCGGCCTCGGCACCACGCGCCAGGAGCTCGCGAATTTGCGGAGCCTCGATCTGGGCCGTGCTCATCTACTTCGGGTACCCGAGGCGTGTGGGCGGAAAACGATACGAAGGCGTGATCCGAGGCGGATTACGGCTTGACCATCTAGGCTAGGCGCCGCGCGATGTCGGGTGGGGGAACAAAGCCGACGGTCGGCTCCGGGCGAGGCCACGGGGGCGGTGAGGGCCACCGGCTGCTCGTCATCGCAGCAGCCGCGATCGAGGGTGGCGGCCTTCGCGAGGAGGTCCTCAAGCACCTCTCGGGCCGCTCGGGCCACGTCCTCGTCGTCGCGCCGGCACTCGCCGACTCATCGTTCGCCCACGCGATGGGCGACGTCGACGAGCCCCGTCGGCAGGCCATCGAGCGCTTGGATCGCTCGCTCGCGGCGTTGCGCGACGAGGGGATCACCGCCAGCGGCGACGTCGGCGACTCCGACCCGATCATGGCGATCGAGGATGCGGTCGGCACGTTCGGGCCCGACGAGATCCTCGTCATCACCCACCCGGAGGAGCACGGCCTCTGGATGGAGGATGACCTCTTCGACCGCGCCCGCAAGACGTTCGAGCTGCCGATCGTCCACGTCACGGTCGGCCCGGAGGGTGAAGGGGTCGAGGACATCGAGGAGTCGCAAGCAGGCGCCGACTCGAGCGACGAGCCCGAGATCGAAGGGCAGTCCGACAACACGCCCCTGCTCTCCGGCCGTGACATCGCGGGAATCATCGTTGCGGTGCTGGGGACGATCGCGCTGGTCGTCGTCGTCGCCAGCTGCCCCGGCGGCCCCGGCTTCGAGGCGCTCGACCGCTGCGCGGTAGCGACCCTGATAGCCGGCCTGATGGCGCTGATCAACGTCGCCCATGTCGTCGCGCTGACGCTGTTCGAGAGCCTCGGCTATCGCGGCGGCTGGCAGCGCATGTTCGCCAACCTCTCGCTGCTGGGCACACCGGTTGCGCTCCTCGCGACCCTTCTCGTCGTCAACCTCTGAGCTCCGGCCCGCCGGACCGCTGAGCCGCGGCCGGGAACCTAAGCCAACCCGGCTAACGGGCGCCTAGCCGACCTGGCTGGAGCGCGCCGGCGTTGTCGACGGCGGGACGGGCGGTTCCGGCGGCTCGTCCTCCCCGCGCAGCGGCATCTCGCGCGCGCCTCGGACGTCGGCGGCGGTGGCGATCGCCAGCGAGCCGGCGCCCGCTCCCTCGGCGGTCGCGACTCCGCTCTCGAGCTGAATCCGCTTCACCCACAGCTCGTCGATCATGATCACGGCCGCCGAGAGGATCGGTACGGCGACGAATAAGCCGATGAAGCCGAAGAGCTGCCCCACGATCACCACCCCGATCGCGACCACCGCGGGGTGCAGCTTGACTCGCTGCGCCATGACCAGCGGGATCGTCACGTTGCTCTCGATCTGCTGCACTGCGATGTAGATCGCCCCCGTCAGCAGGGCCTTCTCGGGTGAGTCGGCGAGGGCGAAGGCGATCGGAGGAATCGCCCCGACGATCGCGCCGAAATAGGGCACGATCACGAGTACCGCGGAGAGGACGGCGAAGAGAATCGCGAAGTCGAGCCCGATCAGGCTGAGCCCGCCGAAGATCAGGATTCCGGTCAGGAGCATGTCGACCAGCACTCCCTGCATCCAGCCGATCCAGGCACGCCGCAGGCGCGTCATCACCTCGCCCGCCCAGGCGCGGCGATCGGGCGGGACGAGCGAGAGCACGCCCGAGGTCAGCGGCTCGGGCCGGATCGCCATGTAGTAGGCGGTGACGACGATCAGGAGCAGGGCGCCGAGGACGCTGGCGATCCCGACCCCGATCGATGCAACCGGGCCGGCGAGCTGTCCGGGGTCGTCGAGAAGCCCCTGGAGGAAGCTCTGGATATCGGCGGCCGCGGCTTCCGAGCTGCCCGAGCCACCCTCGATCTGAGCCTGGATCGAGCTCACGATGTCGGGCACCTGGTCGATCAGCTCCTGGGTCTGGGAGACGAGCGGCGGGATCACGACCGCGAGCACCCCGGCCAGGAACGCGATGCCGATCAGCACGCCCACCAGGGCGCCGATCGCGCGTGGGACGCGTCGTCCATGCAGCCTCGACGTCAGCGCCTCCAGCGGGATGGCGAGCAAGACGGTGATCAGGACGGCGATCATCAGCGTCGCGATCTGCTGAAAGACGAGCCCGGCAGCGAGCAGCAGGAAGGCGAGCAGGACCGCGCGGCTGGCCGGATTGAGGGCGCGTCCCGGGCTCACGCTCTCGGCTCGAGCTCGGGGATGTGGGTGCTGACGTGCTCGGAGATCGTGCGCCGGACCCACTCGAGAGTCTCTGCGTCCGCCATCCGCAGCCGCCCGACGAGCAGCTTCTGGTCGTCGAGGGGGAGGCCGGCGATCTCCCAACGCACGGTCAGGCGCTCGAAGAGCAGCTCGCTGCGGCGCTGCCAGGCGTCGTCGATCGATGCGGCTCCGGCGGGCGTCACAGCGGCGATCTTGGCGACCGTGCCCGGGCTGAGCGCCTCGCGCAGGGTCAGGACGTTGCCCTCAGGATCGGCGTAGTCCACCGTCGAGACCGGCTCGCGCTCACGTCGCTTCTGCTTGCGCCTCGCCACCCTTCGAGCAGTGTGGCAGCGATCGCATGGCCTCGCCGGCCGCGCGTGGGATCAGCGGCTTAGCTCGTCTGCGCGCCCCGCGGTGCGGCCCGAGAGCCAGCGGTCCACGAGGTAGCCACCGAAGGGGATCACGGCGCCGATCAGGATCCAGACGGTCTGCTTGGCTGTCCAGCCCTCGTCATCGCGGATTCCCAGCGCGATCACGAGGTAGGCCACGAAGAGAAGGCCGTGGATCGGCCCCAGCACCGTGACGCCGAGCCGCTCGCCGAAGAGCTGGTCGACGGCGGTGCCGAGCAGCAGGAGGAGGAGGAACGTGGTCGCCTCGACGAGGGCGACGACGCGAAAGCTGCGGACGTTCATCGATCCAGGGTGGCAGGCGGGCGAGCTCGGGCGCGAGGGCAGGATTGCCTGGACATTGCAACGGAGAACGTTGCCGGGGCGCTCGAAACGGCGGACGCGC
>JACDBR010000095.1 GCA_013694825.1 Solirubrobacterales bacterium | reverse complement strand
CCGCCGGGCCGTGCCCGGGGCGGGGCCGGATCGCTGGCTCGCCCCCGAGCTCGCGGCAGTCGAGGAGCTGCTCCGCTCGGGCGTCCTGCTCGAGGCGGTCGAGACGCAGACCGGAAGCCTGCGATGAGCGGGCCGCGCGAGGTGCGGGCGCCGCACGGTACCGAGCTCAGCTGTCGGGGCTGGCAGCAGGAGGCGGCACTGCGGATGCTGATGAACAACCTCGACCCCGACGTCGCGGAGCGTCCCGACGACCTCGTCGTCTACGGCGGCACCGGCCGCGCGGCGCGCTCCTGGGATGCCTTCGACGCGATCGTGGCCGAGCTGCGTGATCTGCGCGACGACGAGACACTGCTCGTGCAGTCGGGCAAGCCGGTCGGCGTCTTCCGCACCCACGTGTGGTCACCGCGGGTGCTGATCGCCAACTCCAACCTCGTCGGCGAGTGGGCCAACTGGGACGAGTTCCGCCGGCTCGAGGCCGCGGGCCTGACGATGTACGGGCAGATGACCGCCGGCTCGTGGATCTACATCGGCAGCCAGGGGATCGTCCAGGGCACGTACGAGTGCTTCGCCGAGATCGCCCGCAGGCGCTTCGGCGGCTCGCTCGCCGGAACGGTGACGCTCACCGCCGGCCTCGGCGGAATGGGCGGCGCTCAGCCGCTCGCGGTGACGATGAACGACGGCGTCGCGCTCTGCATAGAGGTCGATCCCCAGCGGATCCGGCGCCGGCTCGAGACCGGCTATCTCGACGAGCAGGCCGACGACCTCGACGATGCGATCAGGCGCTGCAAAAGCGCGAAGTCCGAGCGCCGGCGGCTCAGCGTCGGTCTGTGCGGGAACGCTGCGGAGGTCGTCCCGGCCCTGCTCAAAAGCGGCTTCGAGGCTGACGTCGTCACCGACCAGACCAGCGCCCACGACCCGCTCATCGGTTACGTCCCGGCCGGACTCTCGCTCGCCGAGGCCGCCGACCTGCGCGAGCGCGATCCGGATGATTACATCCGCCGCGCGCGCGGCTCGGCGGCCGCGCACTGCTTCGCCATGGTCGGCTTCAAGGAGGCCGGCGCCGAGGTCTTCGACTACGGCAACAGCCTTCGCCGCGAGGCCCAGCTCGGCGGTTTCGAGCGCGCCTTCGACTACCCCGGCTTCGTCCCCGCCTACATCCGGCCGCTGTTCTGCGAGGGCAAGGGCCCGTTTCGCTGGGCGGCGCTCTCCGGCGATCCGGCCGACATTGAGACCACCGACCGTGCCGTGATCGAGGAGTTCTCCGAGGATGAGGCGCTGGGCCGGTGGATCCGGATGGCGGGCGAGCGGATCGCCTTCCAGGGACTGCCGGCGCGGATCTGTTGGCTCGGCTTTGGCGAGCGCCGCCGTCTTGGCCTCCGCTTCAACGAGATGGTCGGGAGCGGCGAGCTCAGCGCCCCGATCGTGATCGGCCGCGACCATCTGGACTCGGGCTCGGTCGCCTCGCCTTACCGCGAGACGGAGTCGATGCTTGACGGCTCCGATGCGATCGCCGACTGGCCGCTGCTCAACGCGCTCGTCAACACCTCCGCCGGGGCCTCCTGGGTCAGCATCCACGACGGCGGCGGGGTCGGGATCGGGCGCTCGATCCACGCCGGAATGGTCTGCGTGGCCGACGGCACCGACCTCGCCGCCGAGAAGCTGGACCGGGTGCTGACAGCCGATCCGGGGATGGGGGTGATCCGGCACGCCGACGCCGGGTACGAGCGTGCCATCGAGGTCGCCGACGAACGCGGTGTGAGGGTGCCGATGGCGGACGCGGTGAAGCGCCGCGCGGCGGCGGGCGGAGAGTGAGCGTTCTCGGGATCTTCGAGATCGGCCACCCGGTGCTGCGCGAGCGGGCCCATGAGCTGACCTCCGACGAGCTCGCCTCGCCCCGGATCCAGCGACTGATCGACGACATGATCGAGACGATGCGCGCAGCCGGCGGGGCAGGGCTGGCGGCCAACCAGGTCGGCCAAACTGTTCGCGTGGCGGTCGCGGAGGTCGATGACAACCCGCGCTATCCCTACAAGCCGCCGTTTCCGTTGACCGTGCTCGTGAACCCGACGATCGAGCCGCTGGACGACGAGACGGTGCAGATCAACGAGGGCTGCCTGTCGGTCCCCGGGCTGCGCGGCGAGCTCCCCCGCAGCATCAACGTTCGACTTCGCTATCTCGATCGCGACGGGGCTCCCCACGACGAGGTCAGGCGCGGACTCACCGCCGGCACCCTCCAGCACGAGGTCGACCACCTCGACGGCGTCCTCTTCCTCGACCGCGTCACGGACCGGCGGACGCTGACGACCTGGGAGCAGTTCGAGCGCTTCCACCGCGACGAGTTCGTCACGCGGATCACCGCCTTCACCGACCGGGTGGGCTCGTGAGCGCCTACTGGTGCGAGCTCGCCTGGCTCGGGGGCGAGCACGCCGAGGGCGGGGTGGTCATCGAGGTCGAGGGCGACGTGATCGTCGGGATCGAGCCCGGAGCGCCCGCTCCGCCGCGGGGCGCCGTCCGGCTCGATGGCCTCACCCTGCCCGGGTTCGCGAACGCCCATTCGCACGCCTTCCATCGGGCGCTGCGCGGTCACACCCAGCGCGGCGGAGGGAGCTTCTGGACCTGGCGCGAGCGGATGTACGAGCTGGCCGCGGCGCTCGATCCCGACTCCTACCTGCGGCTCGCGCGAGCGACCTTCGCCGAGATGGCGCTTGCGGGCATCACCGCCGTCGGCGAGTTCCACTACCTGCACCACGGGCCTGGGGGCGAGCCCTACGCGGATCCGAATGAGATCGGCAGGGCCCTGATCGCTGCGGCGGGCGAGGCCGGGATCAGGATCACGCTGCTCGACGCCTGCTACCTGCACGGTGGGATCGGCGAGCCTCCCAACCGGGTCCAGCGGCGCTTCTCAGACGGTGACGCGCCGGCCTGGGCTGACCGCGTCAACGGCCTCGAGAGCAATCCCGGGGTGAGGATCGGCGCCGCGATCCACAGCGTCCGCGCGGTCGCCCCCGAGGCCGCCGCGACGGTGGCCGAGTGGGCGGCGGAGCGCGGGTGCCCGTTGCACGCGCACGTCTCCGAGCAGCCGGCCGAGAACGATGCCTGCCGCGACGCCTTCGGAGTGACACCGACCCGGCTGCTCGGAGACGCCGGCGCCCTCGGTCCCCGGTTCACGGCGGTTCATGCGATCCACCTCGACTCCGACGACGTCGGCCTGCTCGGCTCCGGGCGCTGCTGCTGCTGCCTCTGCCCGACGACCGAGCGCGATCTCGCCGACGGTGTCGGCCCCGCCCGGGAGCTGCTCGAGGCGGGCGCGAGCCTCGCGCTGGGCTCCGACTCCCACGCGGTCATCGACCTGCTCGAGGAGGCGCGGGCGGTCGAGCTCGACGAACGGCTGGCGAGCTGCGAGCGCGGCCACCACGGCGCCGCCGCGCTGCTGCGGGCCGCGAGCGTCACCGGTCACGCCTGTCTCGGCTGGCGGGACGCGGGGCGGCTCGAGGCCGGCGCGCCCGCGGATCTGGTTTCGATCCGTCTCGACGGCGTGCGTACCGCGGGGGTGACACCCGAGACCGCGCTCGAGTTCGTCGTCTTCGCTGCCGGAGCAAGCGACGTCGACCGGGTGATCTGCGGCGGACGCGAGATCGTCCGCGACGGCGTCCACCTCGGCGTCGAAGTCGCTCGCGAGCTGCGCGAGTCGATCGCGGCGGTGCGCGGGTGAGCGCGACGGTCATCGACGAGGTCGGGCTGCTCGTCACCAACGATCCGGCGCTCGGCGAGGGGCCGCTCGGGATCGTCCGTGACGCGGCCCTGGTGATCGAGGACGGCGAGGTGGTGGCGATCGAGCGCGCCGGCGTCTCCGCCGACCGCCGCCTCGATGCCGGCGGACGCTGCCTGATCCCCGGGTTCGTCGACAGCCACACACACCTGCTGTTCGCCGGTGACCGGGCCGAGGAGTTCGCTGCCCGGATGGACGGGGCTCCGTACGAGGCGGGCGGCATCCGGCTCACTACCGAGGCGACGAGGAAGGCAGGCGGCGAGGAGCTGATGTCACTTGCCCAGGCGCGGCGCGCCGAGGCGCTGGCGGCCGGGATCACCCATCAGGAGATCAAGTCCGGGTACGGCCTCACGGTCGACGGGGAGGCGCGGCTCTGTCGCCTGGCTGCCGGACTCACCGACGACGTCACCTTCCTCGGCGCTCATCTGATCCCGGCTGAATACGAGGGCCGACCCGACGCCTACGTCGAGCTCGTCTGCGGCGAGATGCTGGCGGCCTGCCGCCCCTTCTCGCGCTGGATCGACGTCTTCTGCGAGCGGGGCGCCTTCGACCTCGAGCAGTCGCGCGCCGTGCTCGCGGCGGGCCGCGAGGCGGGCCTCGGGCTGCGCGTGCACGGCAACCAGCTCGGTCCCGGGCCGGGCGCGCAGCTGGCCGTGGAGATGGACGCCGCCTCCGTCGACCACTGCACCTACCTCTCCGACGGCGACATCGACGCGCTGGCGACGAGCGACACGGTCGCCACCTTTCTGCCGGCGACCGACTTCTCGACCCGCCAGCCCTA
>JACDBR010000076.1 GCA_013694825.1 Solirubrobacterales bacterium | reverse complement strand
TCCCTCACGAGTTCTCTGGCGGCCAGCGACAGCGGATCGGCGTCGCCCGCGCGCTCGCACTCGAGCCGAAGCTGATCGTCGCCGACGAACCCGTTTCCGCGCTCGACGTCTCGATCCAGGCCCAGATCGTCAACCTGCTCGAGGACCTCCAGGATGAGTTTCATCTGACCTACCTGTTCGTCGCCCACGACCTCGGCGTCGTACGCCACGTCTCCGACCGGATCGCCGTGATGTACCTCGGCAAGATCGTCGAGATCGGTCCGGCCGACGACGTCTACCAGCGCCCGATCCACCCCTATACCGAGGCGCTGCTATCGGCGGTTCCGATCCCCGATCCGCGCGAGAACGCGGCCCGCACCCAGATCGAGCTCGAGGGCGACGTACCGAGCCCCGCCAACCCGCCCGAAGCCTGCCGCTTCCACACCCGCTGCCGCTTCGCAACCGACATCTGCTCCGAGCTCGAGCCCCAGCTCGTCAACTACGGCAACGGCCACTTCGCCGCCTGCCATCACCCGCTGACCCAGCGCTCGCCGGCCTCGGCTTAGGCTCCGACGGCCGGCGAAAGCGAGACGAGGTGGGCGGCTCGTCGTGCCAGACTCCCCAGGCCTGCTCTTTTCTGCCCTCGACCACGGTGGGCACGCCCCGATGAGCACGTCCCCCGTATATGCATCAGACCCTGAACCGGCACCGGAGTCGGCGTTCGTCGACGGCGGGCTTACCCACCTTGTGACCGCTGGCCGAGCGGCTGATAGGGTCGCCGCGGTCGGCGGCCGAGGGAGAAGCCAAGTCGGGTTACGCGTGCCGCTGGGCGTCCCGCAGCAACGACCGTGGAGGTCCTCAGTGAGCCACGTCCGCAGGCTGGCAGCCGCTGCGAGCGCCATCGCCGCCCTTTCCATCTTCGCCGCCGCGTGCGAAAGCAGCGACGAGGGGTCGTCATCAGATTCGACCGTGATCCAGGGCACGATCGACCAGCCGGTCTCCTACGACCCCGCGGGCTCCTACGACCTGCCCTCCTACAACGTCATCTTCAACGTCTACCAGAACCTGCTTCAGGTTCCGCCCGGCGGCAACCAGCCGGAGCCGGAAGCAGCCGAGGAATGCAGCTTCACCGACCAGCAGTCCAAGGTCTACGAATGCGTGCTGGCCGAAGGCCTCAAGTTCTCCGACGGGTCGGACCTCACCTCCGAGGACGTCAAGGCGTCGTTCGACCGCAACCTGAAGATCGCCGATCCGCAAGGCGCCTCTTCGCTTTACCTCAATCTGAAGAGCGTGGAGACTCCCGACGAGCGGACCGTCATCTTCAACCTCAAGGCCCCTGACGCGACCTGGCCGTTCCTGCTGACCTCGGGCGGCGCCGCGATCGTCCCGGCGGAGTACCCGGCCGACGAGGTGCAGCCAAGCGACGAGACGGTCGGGTCCGGCAGGTTCACGATCGCCGAGTACGAGGAGGGCCAGCAGACGGTGCTGGAGGCAAACCCCGAGTACACCGGCGACGATCCCGCCCAGGTCGATCGCGTGATCATCCAGTACTACGACAAGTCCTCGACCCTGACCCAGGCAGTCGAGCAGGGTGAGGTCGAGATCGCCTACCGCTCGCTCAGCCCGACAGACGTCGAGGGCCTGCAAGGCTCCGAGGGCGTCGAGGTCGTCGAGGGTCCCGGCTCGGAGATCCGCTACCTGAACTTCAATCTCGACCTCCAGGAGGGCTCCGAGGCTCAGAAGCTCGCGGTTCGCCAGGCGGTCGCCCAGACGATCGACCGACAGTCGATCGCCGAGAACGTCTACAGCGGCACCGCGACGCCGCTCTACTCGATGGTGCCCTCAGGGCTCGAGTTCAGCACCGACGCCTTCGCGCAGGCCTACGGCGAAACGCCGGACGCCGACGGCGCCGAGCAGACGCTGAGCGAGGCCAACGTCGACACGCCGGTGCCACTCGAGGTCTGGTGGACGCCGTCGCACTACGGACCCGCGTCGGCCGACGAGTACGCCGAGATCAAGCGCCAGCTCGACTCGAGCGGCCTGTTCGAGACTCAACTCCAGTCCACCGAGTGGAACCAGTACTCGGAGGCCGCGTTCACCGACAAGTACCCGGTCTACCAGCTCGGCTGGTTCCCGGACTATCCGGACGCCGACAACTACACCTCGCCGTTCTACTCGAAGGACAGCTTCCTCAACATCCACTACGAGAACCCGGAGATGGAGAAGCTGCTGGCTGCCGAGAAGGCCACGAGCGACGACGCGAAGCGCGAGCAGGCGTTCGCCCAGATCCAGCAGATCGGCGCCGAGGACGCGCCGACGGTCCCCTACATCGAGCTCTCGCAGGTGGCCGCCGTCCAGGAGGGCATCAGCGGCGTCGAGGACACCCTCGACCCGTCCTACATCTTCCGCTACTGGCTGATCTCGAAGGAGTAGGCCGCGGCAGGCGGGCGCATGCCGGTCGAGCGATCGCTCGGGCCTGAGCCCGCCCGGTCGCCTGGCCGCTCGGGCACAGGGCGGCGGGGCCGGTGAGCGGACACGGCACGTCGCTGCGGGCCTACGTGCTGACGCGGCTCGTGCTGGCCGTGCCGACGGTCCTGATCCTGCTGACGATGGTCTTCCTGCTGATGCGGGTCGCCCCCGGCGACCCGATCCAGGCGGCCTTGGGCGGGCGCGTTCCCGAGGCCGAGCTCGAGCAGCGCCGCGAGGCGGCAGGGCTCGACAAGCCCATCCTCGAGCAGTACTTCGAGTACCTCGGCAACGCCTTCACGCTCGACCTCGGGACGACGATCAACGACGATCGCTCGGTCACCTCGATCATCGTCGAGAACGGGTCCGCGACCCTCGAGCTATCGCTGACGGCGTTCGCCGTTGCGCTAGTGGTGGGGCTCGGAATCGGGCTCTTGGCGGGGCGCTTTAGAGACACCTCGATCGACTTCGGCGGCCGCATGTTCGGGATCGTCGTCTACGCCGCACCGGTTTTCTTCACCGGCTTCCTCGCCCAGCTCCTGTTCAGCGGCACGCTCGGCTGGTTACCGAGCTCCGGCCGGGCCGACCCGCTGGTCGAGTTCGAGATCAACCAGGTGACCCACTTCTACTTGATCGACACGCTCCTGGCACTGGACTGGCCGGCGTTCTGGGACGTCGTCCTGCATCTGATCCTGCCCGCCGTGACGCTGGGCCTGCTGATCAGCGGTGTCCTGATCCGCCTGGTGCGGGTGAACCTGCTGCAGACGATGCGCGGCGACTACGTCGAAGCGGCGCGCGCGCGTGGGATCCCCGAACGGCGAGTCGTCCTTCAGCACGCGTTCCGCAATGCCCTGGTGCCGGTCGTGACCGTCGCCGGGCTGCAGTTCGCGATCCTGCTTGGCGGGGCCGTGCTGACCGAGCAGACGTTCAACTGGCCCGGGATCGGCGCCGAGCTGGTCCGCTACCTGAACGAGCGCGATTACATCGCGGTGCAGGGGATCATCACGGTCTTTGCGCTCGCGGTGGTCCTGGTCTCGCTCGTGATCGACCTCGTCAACGCCTTCATCGACCCGCGGGTGCGTTACTGATGGCGAGGCTGAGGTTGCCGAGGGCGCTGCGCCCGCTTGCACAAGCGAGCGGAATGCCGCGCTGGCTGCTGATCTCGGGCGCGGTGATCGTCGTTGTGTTCGTCGCGATGGCGATCCTCGCGCCGCTTGTCGCGCCTTACGGGTTCGACCAGGTCACCGCAGGGGGCGGGCGATTCGAGCAGCAGGCCGCGCCGGACGGCGCTCACCCCTTCGGCACCACGGTCCAGTCCACCGATGTGCTCTCGCGCGTGATCTGGGGCTCGCGGACGGCTATCGAGGTCGTGGTGCTCGCGCTCATCTTCTCGCTCTTGATCGGCGTGCCGCTGGGCCTGTTCTCGGGCTACGTCGGCGGCAGGATCGACCGAGCGTTGGTCCTGGTGATGGACGCGCTGTTCGCATTCCCCTATCTGCTGCTGGCGATCGTGATCGCCTTCCTGCTCTCCGACAAGTTCGGCCAGGGCGTGCTCACCGCGGCGCTGGCGATCACGGTGGTCTACATACCGCAGTACTTCCGGGTCGTCAGGAACCACACGATCAGCGTGCGCGAGGAACCCTACGTCGAGGCGGCTCGCGCGCTCGGCGCGCCGCGGCACACGATCATCCGCCGCTACGTGTTCAACAACGTGATCCAGAACGTGCCGTCGATCGCGACCCTCAACGCCGCCGACGCGATCCTCACCCTGGCCGCGCTGGGCTTCCTCGGCTACGGGATCCAGCCGACAGACGCCGCGGAGTGGGGCTATGACCTCAACCGCGCGATCGACGACGCCGGCGCAGGCATCTGGTGGACCGGGCTGTTTCCGGGAATGGCGATCGTGCTCTTGGTGACGGGCTTTACCCTGGTTGGCGAGGGGCTCAACGACGTGCTCAACCCACTGA
>JACDBR010000073.1 GCA_013694825.1 Solirubrobacterales bacterium | reverse complement strand
GCGCGTGACGGTGCGCCGCGAAGCCGCGCCTCGAGCAGCCGCCGGCGCCCGCGAAGCGCCGCGCGCCTCGCTTCCGTCACGAGCGCCTCGAACCACCAGACGCCGTCGGAGTCCAGTCGCAGAACGTGGTCGTAGAAGGCCATTCCGAGCCGCTCGAGGGGCTCAGGGCGCCGCGGCTGGACGGGGAAGCGGTCGACCATCGCCCCGACACCGTAGCCGAGCCAGCCGAACCACCCGCCGCCGACAGCCTCGCCTGCCGCGTCGCTCGGAGCGTCCGCCGCGGCCGCCGTCGTCGTCGGGCCTGGCCGGCCGCGCCTCGAGACTCCGACTCCGAGCTCGAGGTCGAGCTCGGTGAGGGAATCGAGCCGCCCGCGAAACGGCTCGGATCCGAGCACGGCCCGGCTCCCCGCCCAGTCGCCGATCAGCGCGAACGGCATCCGATCGCCGCGCAGATGGCGCAGGGCATCCTGTGGGCTCGCGCTGACGTCCAGGCGCGAGCGCTCGAGGACCACTACCCGGTGACCCTCGCGGCGGAGTGGAGCCTGAGGCCCCCGGCGCGGCGGGCGCTCGCGGCGAGGCCCATGCTCAGCCTCCGATCGCGCTCATCGTTCGCGGTGGGGCGCGGAAGCCGGGCTCGTTGACTCGATGCTTGAGCTCCTTTCGCCAGACGGCGTCGCGGATCACCTCGGCCAGCTCGCCGTCGCTCGCCCCGGCTCGCATCGGGCCGCGCAGATCGGTCTCGTGGATCGAGAACAGGCACGTCCGGAGCCTTCCGTCGGCCGTCAGCCGGATCCGGTTGCAGTCGGCGCAGAACGGCTCGGAGACCGGGTTGATGAAGCCGATCTCACCGGCGCCGTCGGCGAAGCGGTAAACGCGCGCCGTGGCGTGCGGCTCGCGCGCTACGGCCTCGAGCGCGAAGCGCGCTTCGATCAGGGCTCGAATCTCGGCGCCGGTCAGGACCGAGTCGGGCTCCCAGTTGCGATCGCCGTCGAGCGGCATGAACTCGATGAAGCGCACCTGGTAGTCGGTCGAGCGCGCGAAGTCGCAGAAACGCAGGACCTCCTGCTCGGTGTAGTCGCGCATCGCGATCGCGTTGACCTTGACGGGTCGAACCTGCGGGAAGGCGGCGATCGCCTCCAATCCCCTCAGCACCTTCGGCAACGCGTCGCGCCGAGTGATCTGGAAGAAGCGGTCGCGGGCCAGCGAGTCGATCGAGACGTTGACCCTGTTGACGCCGGCGTCGACCAGCGCCCGGGCGTCGCGCTCGAGGAACCAGCCGTTGGTCGTCACCGAGAGGTCGTCGATCCCCGGCACCTTCGCCAGCATCGAGGCCAGCCGGGGGAACTCGCGCCGCGCCAGCGGCTCGCCTCCGGTCAGCCGCAGCGAGTCGACCCCGAGGCCCGACATCACCCCCACCAGCCGCTCGATCTCCTCGAAGGAGAGAATCGCCGAGCGCTCGAGCCACTCCATCCCCTCGGCCGGCATGCAGTACTGGCAGCGGAAGTTGCAGCGGTCGGTCACCGAGACGCGCAGGTCGGTGATCGAGCGGCCGTGCGCGTCGCGCAGCGGCTCGGCGGCTGTCTCCTGGAGGGACGAGCGCATCGGCCTCCATGGTTGCACCCGGAGTGCTCCGGTGCGGACGACGATCGATGGCGACGCCCGACGGCCGTTCGCGAACGAAAGCAGAGGTCGCGCGAGGACGTGCTTCGAGCTCGCGACGGCGGAGTGCTACAAAGCCTGCGGGGAGCAACTGAAAGGGAGAGGTATGAGCACGGTCAGGTTGCGTGCCGTCGTCAACGGCGAGCAGCGCGAGTCCGCGGTTGATCCGAGGCTGCTGCTGGTCCACTGGCTGCGCGACGAGCTCGGTCTGACCGGGACGCACGTCGGCTGCGACACCTCGAACTGCGGCGCCTGCACGTGCCTGCTCGACGGCGCGGCAGTCAAGAGCTGCACGGTGCTCGCCGTCCAGGCCGAGGGGGCGGAGCTCGAGACGATCGAGGGGATGGGCACCGACGCCGATCTGCACCCCCTACAGGCCGCCTTCCGCGAGGAGCACGGCCTGCAGTGCGGCTATTGCACGCCGGGCATGATCATGGCGGCCGAGGGCCTGTTGCGCCGCAACCCAAGCCCCACCGAGGAGGAGGTCAAGAGCGGGCTCGAGGGCAACCTCTGCCGCTGCACGGGCTACCACAACATCGTCAAGTCCGTGATCACCGCCTCCAAGCACGGCGGCCGAGCCGGGTCCCGCGAGACCGAGGGAGCGCAGGCCTGATGGAAGCCGGAACCTCACCCGAGAGCACAGAAACGACCAACGGCGCCCCCGACGGCTGGGTAGGCCAGGCGATCAAGCGCAAGGAGGACCCGCGCTTCATCACCGGCACCGGCCGCTACATCGACGACATGACGATCCCGGGAATGCTCCACATGGCCGTGGTCCGCTCCCCGGAGGCCCACGCCGCGATCGTCTCGATCGACAAGTCCGAGGCCGAGGCGATGGAGGGCGTGGTCGCCGTCTACACGGCCGACGACCTACCCGTCGAGGGTGGCATCCCGATGGTCTGGGACCCGCCGGGCGTCGAGGTCAACACGCCCGAGCACATGCCGCTGAAGTCGGGTGAGGTCAAGTGCGTCGGCGATCCGGTCGCTGTCGTGCTGGGGACGAGCAAGTACGGCGTCGTCGACGCCGCCGAGCTGGTGATCGTCGAGTACGAGCCCAAGCCCGTGGTCGTCGACCCCGAGGCCGCGCTCGAAGAGGGCTCGCCGCTCGTCTGGGATCAGTTCGGGACCAACAAGACCCACGAGTGGGCGCTTGCCGGCGGCGAGGATGTCGGGGCCGCGATCTCAGGCGCCGACGTCGTCGTCGAGCAGCGGATCGTCAACCACCGAACCGCCGCGGCCGCGATCGAGTGTCGCGGGTGCATGGCCGAGGCGCGCGGCGATCAGATCACGCTCTTCTCCTCTACCCAGATCCCGCACATCACGCGCTTCCTGATGGCCGGCATGCTCGGCATGTCGGAGGACCACATCCGAGTCGTCGCCCCCGACGTCGGCGGCGGCTTCGGCGGCAAGCTGAACACCTACGCCGAGGAGGTGCTGGTCTGCGCGATCAGCCGCAAGCTCGGGCGGCCGGTCAAGTGGATCGAGACCCGCTCGGAGAACATGTCGAACACGGCCCACGGCCGCGACCAGATCGCCACGATCACGCTGGCGGCGAAGTCGGACGGACAGGTCACGGGCGTGAGGGCGAAGATCGTCTCCGACCTCGGCGCGTACTTCCAGATCCTGACCCCGTTCATCGCCGAGCTCGGCTTCCCGGTCGCAGGCGGCTGCTACAAGATCGGTGGCATCGACCTGCACTTCACGGGCGTGTTCACGAACAAGTTTGCGACCGACGCGGTGCGCGGCGCCGGGCGGCCCGAGATGACGCACTGGATCGAGGTGATGATGGACCAGCTCGCCCAGCGGCTGGACATGGACCCGCTCGAGCTGCGGCGCAAGAACTTCATCCCGACCGATGAGTTCCCGTTCACGACCGCGCTCGACATCACCTACGACTCTGGCGACTACCACGGCACGCTCGACAAGCTGCTCACCCACCTCGACGTCGACGAGTTCCGCCGCGAGCAGGCCGAGCTGCGCGAGCGCGGCATCCACCGCGGGCTCGGCTTCTCGACCTACGTCGAGGTCTGCGGGCTGGCGCCCTCACGGGCGGTCGGGCCGCAGGGCGTCGGCCTCCAGGCGGCGTTCTGGGAGTCGGCCGCTGTGCGCGTCCACCCGTCGGGCTCGGCGACCGTCTACAGCGGATCCTCGCCGCATGGGCAGGGGCTCGACACGAGCTTCGCCCAGATCGCCGCCGACCGGCTGGGGATCTCGCCCGAGCAGGTCGACGTGCTTCACGGCGACACCAACCAGGGTCCGTTCGGCTGGGGCACCTACGGCTCGCGCTCGCTCTCGGTCGGCGGCGAGGCGATCGCCAGGGCCTCGGAGCGCGTCCAGGCGAAGGCGAAGAAGATCTGCGCCGCGCTGCTCGAGGCGGCGCCGGAGGACATCGAGCTCGCCGGGGGCGAGTTCCGCGTCCGCGGCCAGCCCGACAAGACGATGACGATGGCCGACATCGCCGGGGCGGCGCACATCCCGCCCAACGAGCTGCCGGCCGACATCGAGCCCGGCCTCGAGGAGACGGCGTTCTACGACCCGGAGAACTTCGTCTTCCCGTTCGGCGCCCACGCCTGCATCGTCGACGTCGACACCGAGACCGGCAAGGTCGAGGTGAAGCGCTGGGTGGCGGTCGACGACTGCGGCCCGGCGATCAACCCGATGCTGATCGACGGCCAGGTTCACGGCGGGGTCGCCCACGGAATCGGGCAGGCGCTCTACGAGCAGGTCGTCTATGACGAGGAGGGTCAGCTCGTGACCGGCTCGTTCGTCGACTACGCGCTGCCGACCGCGGCCGAGGTGCCGATGTTCGAGACCGACCGCCAGGAGACGCGCTCGCCGGTCAACTCGCTCGGCGTCAAGGGGGTCGGCGAGGCGGGCACGATCGCCGCGACCCCGGCGGTCGTCAACGCCGTAGTCGATGCGCTACGCCCACTGGGCATCGACTACCTCGACATGCCGCTGACGCCGATGCGCATCTGGCAGGCGATCGAGGAGGCCAAGGGGCGTGGCGAAGGGCCGCGCGCCACCGAGCAGGGCAGCGACGCCGGCCCGCATGGGCGCGGCGCCGCGGGCTCCGGGCCTACGCATCCCGACGGCGGAGGTGTCGCATGATCCCGGCGCGTTTCGACTACGTCAGGGCCGGGTCGGTCGACGAGGCGATCTCGGCGCTCACGGAGGGCGGTGAGGACGCCAAGCTGCTCGCCGGAGGCCATTCCCTGCTGCCGCTGATGAAGCTGCGGCTCGCCGCGCCCAGCCGGCTGATCGACATCAGCGGGCTCGACGAGATCCGCGGCGTGCAGCGCCAGAACGGCGACTGGTCGATCGGCGGCGGCACCCGCCACGTCCAGCTCCAGGACGCGCCGGAGATGGGCGTGATCTCGCGGGCCGCCTCGCTGATCGCCGACCAGCAGGTCCGAAACAGGGGCACGATCGGCGGCTCGGTCGCCCACGGCGACCCCGCCTCCGACCTGCCGGCGGTGCTGCTGGCTAGCGAGTCGGAGATCGTCGCCCGCGGTCGGTCGGGCGAGCGGCGGCTCGCGGTCGGCGACCTGTTCCAGGACTACCTGACGACGGCGCTCGAGCCCGACGAGTTGATCACCGAGATCCGGATGCCGGCGCTCGAGGGTTATGGCTGGGGCTACGAGAAGTTCATCCGCCGCTCCGAGGACTGGGCGATGGTCGGCGTCTGCGCGCTCGTCAAGCAGTCGGACGGCGTCTGCGAGGACGTCAGGATCGGCCTCACCCACATGAGCTCGACGCCGCTTCGAGCCAGCGCCGTCGAGGAGGCGCTGCGCGGCCAGTCGCTCGACGCCGATCAGATCGCCCGCGCCGCCGAGCAGGCGGCAGAGGGCACCCGCCCGCCCGGCGACCTCAACGCGACGCCCGACTACAAGCGCCACCTGGCGCGCGTGCTCACCAAGCGCGCGCTGGAGAGCGCGGCCGGGCTCGGAGAGCGCGGGCAGCGCTAGCAGCGCGGCGATCGCAGGCGAGCAGCGACAGGACGCAGGCGCCGAGGGCCAGCGCGCCCGCGCCTCGAGCCCTGAGCAGGTCCGCGACCTGCTGGCCGGCGAGGGCTACCTCGCGGGCGAGGAG
>JACDBR010000064.1 GCA_013694825.1 Solirubrobacterales bacterium | reverse complement strand
CTGGTCGAGCGCGGCGGCGCACTCGCCGGGCTCGGCGTCGTCGCGCTCGTCGCGCTCGCGATCGGGGCGGGGTGGTCGGACGTCCTGGCCTACCGCGACGCCAGCCTGGCGCCGGCCGACCAGCTCGCTGAGCTGGAGCTGGTCGGCGGAATGATCGAGGACGAGGGTCCGACCCTGTTGACCGAGTACGAGCCCTACGGAGCCCGCCACTTCCTCCGCGAGGGCGCGACCGAGGGCGCCTCGGACCTGCGTCGACGCGATGTGCCGTTGCGCGGTGGGCGCAGCCTCGGCAAGGGAGAGTTCGCCGACCTCGACGAGCTCGGCCTCGCGCCCCTGGTCCTCAACCGCAGCCTCGTCCTGCGCCGCTCGCCGGTCACCAGCCGCCCGCCCGCCCCCTACGAGCTCGTCTGGAGCGGGGAGTTCTACGAGCTCTGGCAGCGACCGGCGGGTGCCGGCGCGGGGGAGGGCTCGCCGCGACTCCACGTAGGGCTCGGAAGCGAGCGAAGCCCAGTCGGCGAGCCGCGCTGCGAGCAGCTCATAACGCTCTTCAAGCGCCGCGGCCAGTTCGGCGGCGTGCTCGCCGCGGCCAGTCGCCTGCCGGTGATCTCACCCCGGATCGCTCCCCCTGACTACCCGGCGGCCTGGCTTCGACCCGACGAGCCTCAGCGCCCCCAACCACGGGTGCCCGGAGTGATGCGCCTCGACGTCACGGTCGACCGCGCCGATTCTTACGCAGTCTGGCTGCGCGGCAGCGTCCACTCGCTGGCCGAGGCGCGGATCGACGGCCGCGAGGTCGGCTCGGCCCGCGGGGCGCTCAACAACTCGGAGGGCTGGATCTCACTCGGCGAAGCCGAGCTCGATCGCGGTGTCCACGAGCTCGAGCTCGAGATCTCCGGAGCCGACCTGCATCCCGGCAGCGGGGCATACCCGGAGCCGATCGGCCCGCTCGCTTTGGCGCCCACCGATTCACGGCCGCGGCTCAGCGCGTTCGAGCTGACGCCGGGGACCGTCTTGCGAAGCTGCCTTCGCAATGACCCGCGGGCACCCGCGTTGAGGCGCGACTTAGACTGGATCGAACTGCTGCGCGACTAGGTCGGAGCGGACGTCGACGCTGCGGCGCTGGATGCTGGCAGGCCCCCGCCACCGCGCCTCGCCGCGCGCCAGACGAGCCAGATCAGCAGCGCCTGGAGCGGCAGCCTCAGCCAGAGCGCGACCCGGACGGGCGTCGAGCTCCCGAGCCCGGGGATCTCCTCCGGCGAGAGCGCCATGTAGACGTTCGCGGGGAAGACCGCGATCAGCAGGGCTATCAACGACCATGCTGCGGGCAGCCGAGTGCGCTCACTGAGCAGCGCGAGCCCGCCGATGATCTCTGCCGCGCCGCTGAGGAGGACGGCCTCGTGAGCGAGCGGCACGCCGGGCGGCACGACCGCCTCGTAGGTCTCGGGCCGGACGAAGTGGAGGACGCCGGCGAGCGTGAAGAAGCAGGCGAGGACGCGGCGCAGGGTGGTCATCGCCGGCAGTCTTCCAGGCCGCCACGCCGGCCGGAGCGGTTCGGCGACCGTTCGGCGCGAGGCACTGCCCGACTCTCCTCCCGGGCCGGGCAGTGCGACTCGCGCCGTTTGAGCGATCCCCAACCGTGGGGACCTCAGCTATGAGCGTGCGGCGGTGCGGCGACGGCCGGAGCGTGACTCCTCTTCATCCTCCTCGTCCTCGTCCGCGTCGTCTTCGTCCTCCTCGGCAACGGGCTCGTCGTCCTCGTCATCGTCCTCGGACTCCTCATCCGAGTCCTCGTCGTCGGAGTCCTCGTCATCGTGGTCGTCGGCGTAGCCGCTGGTTTCGAGCTCGTCGGGGTCGGCGTAATCACGCTCGGAGTCGTAATCCTCGTCGTGCTCCTCGACGACCTCGCCGTCCTCGATCACGCCGCGCCAGGCCCCGGTCTCGCGACCGTTCATCTCGACGTAGGCCTGGAATCGAGACAGGTCGGCCCTGACCGCGCGCTTCGCGAAGCGCCAGCCGCGGCCGGCCTTCTCGAGCATGCTGTCGGGCTGGATGTCGAGCGAGACCTGGATCCGGGTCAGGTTCTCGCCCAGCTCGTGGAAGGTGACGACGCCGGTGTGTGCTGCGCCTGACTCGACCTCCCAGAGGATCCGCTCGTCGGGATACTGCTCGATGATGTGGGCGGTAAAGCCCTTGTTGATCCCCCAGATCTTGGCGTTGAAGCTGACCGTGCAGTCATCGTCCTGGGTGGCCCGCTCGATCCGGTGCATGAAGCTCGGCCATGGCGATCCGCGCCTGCCGGATCGCTTCGACGTGCGCGAGCCCTTGGCCGAGGAGGGCACGTCGCTCGAGACTGTCGCCGAGGAGTGGAGCACGCTGTCCCAGTCCACCCGGGACGCGCTCGCCCCGTTCTTCGTGCCTCCGTTCTACGGGGGCAGCTGGGCCGACTCGCAGCCGGCAGGCCGCGCGAAGGCTCGGGCGGGGGCACCACAGGCGGCGGCCGCCACCTCGACGCCGGGCGGCGGCCTCTGCACCGCACTCGGCGAGATCTCCGACGTCTGGGGCCTTGTCCGCACGCAGAATCGCAAGGTCACGGTCTGGTACCAGGGGAGCTTCGCGGCAGGCCGCGAACGGGCGCGCGCGATCGCCGCCGCGATCGACCAGCGGATCTGGCCCCGGCTCACGGGGCAGTTCCGAGCGCCGCTACCCGACGGTGGCGCAGGCGCCGCCTGCCAGGGCCCCGACTCGAGCATCGACCTCGTGCTGGGACCCGGCCTCGGCGGCGACAACGGGCAGCAGATCGACTATCCGCCGGGCTGTCTCGGCACGAACTCAGGCCTCGTTCTCGTCAATCGCGCGCTCTCCGGCGACAAGCTCCTCGCCGTGTCGGCGCACGAGCTGATGCACATGATCCAGGAGTCCTACGCGTCGACCACCGGCTGCAGCTGGGAGGGCAACTGGCTACTGGAGGCGACCGCCAAGTGGTCGGAGGACCTCGCCTACCCCGCGTTCAACACCGAGCATCCCTACGCCTCGGGGTTCTTCTCCACGCCGGAGCAGCCGCTCGAGACCTTCGAGCGCGAGGGCACCCGCCACTACGGCAGTTACGTCTTCTTCCTCTATCTGGCGCGGCGCTACTCGGCCGAGCTTGTCTCAGCGACCTTCGAGGGGCTCTCCCAGGCGCGGCCGCTGGCGGCGATCGACACCGCGCTCTTCGACAATGGCGGCGGGCTCGACGACGAGTGGCACGAGTTCGCGCGCCACAACTGGAACGCGCCGCCCGTCGACCGCTACCGGTCCTGGGACAGGCTCACGACCGGCACCACGGCCGACGACTACCAGTCGATCGACGCGCCGCGCTCGCACGAGTGGTACTTCGGGCCGATGGAGCACCTGAGCGCCGCCTACAACGCCTACGACTTCGGCTCCGTCTCGAGCGTCGGCCACGTGACGGTCCGCAACCCGCTGCGCGGCGAGGACGACGCCCGCCTGCAGGCGATCGTCGAACTGGCCGACGGCACCCGGAAGGTCGAGAACTGGACCGAGAGGGAGG
>JACDBR010000022.1 GCA_013694825.1 Solirubrobacterales bacterium | reverse complement strand
GCAGCAGCTCGAGCGTCGGCAGCGCGGCCCTGATCCGCGCGTCGTCGGCCACCTCGCCTTCGTCGAGCGGGACGTTGAAGTCACATCGCACCAGGACCCGCTTGCCCGAGGCATCGAGATCCCGCACGCTGGCCTTCGAGATGCCGCCCCGCGTGGCACCGTCGCGCTCTGAGCCTGCTGCGCTCACCTGGACTGCCCTCCCGCTCTCAGCCGAGGAGCTTCGCCGCCAGCTCGACGCAGCGGTTCGAGTAGCCCCACTCGTTGTCATACCAGGCGACGACCTTGACCAGGGTCCCATCCATCACCATCGTCTGCTCGGCGTCGAAGACCGAGGAATGCGGGTCCTTGACGACGTCGGTCGAGACGATCGGGTCCTCGGTGTAGGAGAGGATGCCGCGCAGCGGACCCTCGGCAGCCTCCCGGACGGCCTCGTTGACCTCCTGCTTGGAGGTCTCGCGCGAGGCGATGAAGGTCAGGTCGACTACCGACCCGGTCGCCACCGGCGCCCGCACCGCGATCCCGTTCAGCCTGCCCTCGAGCTCCGGCAGCACCAGGCCGACGGCCTTCGCTGCGCCGGTCGTCGTGGGAATCAAGTTGAGCGCCGCCGCCCGCGCCCGGCGCAGGTCCTTGTGGGGCATGTCCTGGAGGCGCTGATCGGCCGTGTAGGCGTGGATCGTCGTCATCAGCCCGCGCTCGATCCCGACGCTTTCGTTGAGCGCCTTGGCGACCGGCGCGAGGCAGTTGGTGGTGCAGGACGCGTTGGAGATGATCGAGTGCTCGTCGGAGTCGTAGGCATCGAAGTTGACGCCGAGCGCAATCGTCACGTCGGGATCGGTCGCAGGCGCCGTGATGACCACCTTCTTGGCGCCGGCCTCGAGATGCTTGGCGGCGTCGTCGCGCTTCGTGAACAGGCCCGTCGACTCGATCACGACGTCGACCCCGAGCTCGCCCCAACCGAGCTCGGCCGGATCGCGCTCCGAGAGCACCTTGATCTCGCGCCCGTCGACTGAGATCGAATCCTCGCCGGCCTCGACCTCGCCCGGGAAGCGGCCCAGGATGGAGTCGTACTTGAGCAGGTGGGCGAGCGTCGCCGAGTCGGTCAGGTCGTTGACGGCGACGAACTCGAGCTCGGTGCCGGACTCGTGGGCGGCGCGGAACAGATTGCGTCCGATGCGGCCGAAGCCGTTGATTCCGAGCTTGATCGACATTGGTTCCTCCTGCCCCTACCGACGGGGCGAGATTCGGGAGCGGTTGGCGAGAGCGAGCTGGCGCCGGGCGCCTGTCAGCCGCTCCCTACGGCGACCTCTACCCGATTCCCATCGGGATCAAGGAGGAATGCCGAGTAGTAACTTGGACCGTACTCGGCGCGCGGCCCCGGCGCACCGTCGCCGCGGCCCCCGTCCTCGAGCCCCGACTCATACGCCGCCCGCACGGCCGGGATCGAGTTGGCGCGGAAGCAGACGTGGCCGCCACCCGGGGCCGGCTGGCCGCGATTGGAAATCCAGAAGACCGGTTGCACCAGCCCCCAGCCGACCGTTTCATCCTCGTCGGCGAGACGACGCCAGCCGAGCGGCCCGAGCAGCGCGTCGTAGAACCCGGCGGCGCTGCCCAGGTCGGAGACCTCGATGCTGACGTGATGGATCACGCGCTGAAACTACCCAGCAAGCGGCGACCAAACTGACCCGGGCGATGCCCGCAAGCCATCCCATCCGGCCCTCAGGCGGCCCGCGGGGTCCAGCGAAAGAAGCGCACCGCGAGCACCAGCCCGGCCAGGCCCCAGGCCGCGACGACCGCCAGGTCGAGCCACTCGAAGCCCGAGCCGGAGGTCGACGTGAAGGCCGAGAAGAATGCCTCGAAGAAGTGGTGGATCGGGAACAGGTCGGCGAACTTGAGCACCCCGTCGGGGATCTCGCTCTCGGGTATGAAGACTCCGGAGAGGAAGTAGAGGGGCAGGACCGAGATGTTGGTGACCGCAGGAGCGGCGTCCTCGGACGGGATCACCGCGGTCATCGCGATCCCGATCGAGCAGAAGGCAAAGGCCCCGATCGCGAGCGTCGCCAGTACCGCCGGCGCCCGTTCCCAGGGCACGTCGACCCCGTAGACCAGCGCCCCGAGCGCCGTGATCACGAACAGCATCAGCAGCGAGATCACGATCGCGTTCCCGATCCTGCCGGCGAAGAAGACCCAGCTCGGCATCGGGGTCGAGCGGCCCCGCTTCAAGATCCCGCTCTCACGGTCGACGACGAGCGAGATCGCGATCGAGACGGTGGTCGCCGAGACGACCGCCAGGGTCAGGATCGCGGGGATGTAGTAGGTGCTCGTCGTGATCCCGCCGAGCTCGTCGATCGTCTCGTCGCCGAAGATCCCGTTGAAGATCACGAGGAAGACGAGCGGCAGCGCGACTGTGAAGAAGACCGACGCGGGGTTGCGCCAGAAGATCTTCTGCGAGAAGCGAAACTGGTGGCCGGCAAGCCCGATCGCGTTCATCCGAGCGCCGCCTTGCCGGGCGGTGGGTCGTGGTCGAGCTGGCCGGTGAGCCGCAGGTAGACGTCCTCGAGGCTCGGCCGGCGCAGCTCTAGGCCTTCGAGCTCGATCCCGCGCTCGAGCGCCCAGCCGCTGAGCTCATGCAGCGTCGCCGCGGGCTCGTCGAGCGCAGCTTCGACCGAGCCGCCGCGAAGCCGGGCTCGCGCCGCCAGGCGGGACGGCAGATCGCTCAGGCCGAGGCCGAGCGGCAGCACGAAGCTCAGGGTGGGTGGATCGCCCTCGCGCCCGCCCAGCTCGCTCGGACGACCCTCGGCGACCACCTCGCCCCGGGCGATGATCATCGCCCGGTCGGCGAGCGCCTGCGCCTCCTCCATGTAATGGGTGGTCAGGAAGGTCGTCGTCCCGAGCTCACGCAGGTTGGCGATCACCTCCCAGGCCTGGCGCCGGGCGGTGGGGTCGAAGCCGGTCGTTGGCTCGTCGAGGAAAAGCAGCTCCGGGTTCCCGATCAGCGCCACCGCGACATCGAGGCGGCGCTGCTGACCACCCGACAGCGAGCCCGCGCGGGCGCCGGCCTTCTCGCCGAGGCCCACGAGCTCGATCGTGTCCGGCACGGAGCGCGGATCGCGGTAGTAGCCGGCGTAGAGGTCGAGCGTCTCGCGAACCGAGAGCTGCGGTGTCATCCGGCACTGCTGCAGGACCACCCCGATCCGCTCGCGCCAGTCGCGGTCGGCATGCGCGGGGTCCTCGCCCAGCACCTCAACCTCGCCGGCGTCTCGGACGCGAAAGCCCTCGAGGATCTCGGTCGTGGTCGTCTTGCCCGCGCCGTTGGGGCCGAGGAAGGCCATCACCTTCCCGCGCTCGACCTCGAGGCTGATCTCGCGGACCGCGACGAACTCGCCGTAGGACTTCCTCAGGCCCTTGACTCTGATCGCGGTCTCGGGCACGGCGGCGGAGTCTAGGCGGGGCCTGCCTCTGAAGCGATTGCTCCTCAGCCGTCAGTCGAGCTCGACGTCGCGGTGGACGACCCGGACCGAGACGTCCTCGCGGCTCGCCAGGTGGCGGTCGACCCGCTCGGCGATCGTGACCGAGCGGTGGCGCCCGCCGGTGCACCCGATCGCGATCGTCAGGTGCGACTTGCCCTCGACGACGTAGGCCGGCAGCAGGAAGTCGAGCAGCGGCAGCAGCCTGTCGTAGAGCTCGCGCGCGAGCTCGCCGCCCTCGACGTAATCGACGACGCGCTGATCGCGCCCGGTCAGCGGGCGAAGCTCCTCCAGGTAGTGCGGATTGGGCAGGAAGCGAACGTCGAAGACCATGTCGGCCTCCCGCGGCGGCCCGTTCTTGAAACCAAAGGTCAGCAGGGTGAGCGCCAGCCTGCCGGCGGTCGCCGGGGAGAGAAACTCGGTCGCGATCCGCCGCCGCAGCATGTAGGCGGTCGACTCGCTCGAGTCGATCACCACGTCGGCGCGCTCGCGCAGCGGACCCAGCACCAGCCGCTCGGCCTCGATGCCCTCGGTCACCCTGCCGTCGCGGGCGAGCGGATGGCGGCGCCGCGTCGCCATGAAGCGGTCGACCAGCGTCTGCTCATCGGCCTCGAGGAAGAGCAGCCGCGGCTTCAGGCCGCCGCGCTCGAGCTCGCCGAGCACCGCGTCGAGCTCCTTGAAGTAGTCGCCGCCGCGAACGTCGGCGACTACGGCCGCGCGCCTGACGCCGCTGCCCTCGTGGCGGAAGAGCTCGCCCAGCGCTCCGAGCATCCGAGGCGGCAGGTTGTCGACGCAGAAATAGCCGGAGTCCTCGAACGCTGCCATCGCCTCGGACTTGCCGGCTCCCGAGAACCCCGTGATGACCACGAGATGGACCCCGGGCCGGGAGGGGTCATCCTCCGTGGCGTCCTTCGCGCCGACGTCGGGATCGGGGTCGACCGTAGTCATCGACCCGCCTTGTGGAGCTGACGGTGGATCTCGCGCGCCAGCTTACCCGGCAGCCCGGGCACTGCCTCAAGCTCCTCGCGGCTGGCGGCGACCATCCGGTCGGGTGAGCCGAAATGCTCGAGCAGGGCGCGCCTGCGGACGGGTCCGACACCCCGCAGACCGTCTAGGATCGAGCCCGTCACCGCCTTGTCACGCCGGTTTCGATGGAAGTCGAGCGCGAAGCGATGGGCCTCGTCGCGCACGCGCTGGAGCAGCCGCAGCGCCTCGGAGCCGCGGCTGAGCTTGATCGGCTCGCTGCGCCCGGGAACGAAGACCTGCTCCTCACGCTTGGCGAGCCCGATCACGGCGACGCTCTCGGCCCCGGCGATACCACTCGAGGCGAGCGGCTCGAGCGCCCTCCTCGCCGCCGTGAGCTGCCCCTTACCGCCATCGATCAGGATCAGCGCCGGCAGCGAGGCGAAGCTCTCGTCGCGCTTGTCGTCGTGGGGCGAGAGGTCGGACTGCTCGAGCAGGCGGGCGGTGCGGCGGCTGACGACCTCCTGCATCGAGGCGAAGTCGTCGGGGCCGGAGGCCCAGGCCCCGCGGCCCTGGCCACCGTTCCCGGCGGTGGGCTGAGCGCTCCCGGCGACCGCGTCGCCGCGGACCCGGAAGCGCCGGTAGTCGGACTTCCTCGGCGCGCCGCCCTCGAAGACGACCATCGAGGCCACCGTGTGCTCGCCGCCGATGTTGGAGATGTCGAAGCCCTCGATCCGGATCGGCAGCTCTGCGAGTCCGAGCGCCTCCTGGAGCGCGACCAGCGAATCGACTCGCTGCGTGCGGCGGCGCTCCTGGCGCAGCTTGTCCTGAGCCAGGGCGAGCTTGGCGTTGCGCTCCGCGAGCTCGCGCAGGCGCCGCTTGTCGCCGCGCTCGGAGACCCGCACCTCGACGTGAGCTCCACGCTGGGAGCTCAGAGCCTCGCTGAGCAGCTCGGCCCGCTCGCGCATCGCCGGCCCGAGCACGATCAGCTTCGGCACGCTCGGGGCGGCCGAGTAGTACTGGGCGATGAACTCCTCGGTGACCTCCGACTCCTCGCGCACGCCGCCGGCGTGCAGGTAGAAGCTCTGGCGCTCGGCGAGGATCCCGTCGCGGACCTGGAAGACCTGGGCGTTGGCGTCCTCGCCCTCGATCGCGACGGCGATCACGTCGGCGATGTCGAGGCTGTCCGAGGCCACGGTACGACGCTCCATCAGCGAGCGCACAGCGGCGAGGCGATCGCGCAGGCCCGCCGCCCGCTCGTACTGCTCGGCCTCGGCCGCCTCGGTCATCTTCGACTCGAGGTCGCGGACGACGTCGCGATAGCGCCCGGAGAGGAAGCTCGTGATCGCCTCGATGTTGCGGCGGTACTCCGCGGCGTCGATGTAACCGACGCAAGGGGCTCCGCAGCGCTTGATGTAGTAGTCGAGGCAAGGGACCCCGGAGCGGCGCCCCGGCTCGGTTCCCTCGCAGGTGCGGTACTGGAACAGCTTGCCCAGCAGGTCGAGGGTCTCGCGCACGCGCTTCGCCGAGGAGAAGGGCCCGAAGTAGGCGCGGTTGGCGCGGTGGCGCTCACGGGTGAAATAGACGCGCGGGTATTCCTCGTCGAGCGAGACGGCGATGTAGGGGTAGGACTTGTCGTCTCGCAGCCTGATGTTGAAGCGCGGGCGGTGGCGCTTGATGAACTGCTGCTCGGCCAGCAGCGCCTCGGCCTCGGTCTCGGTCACGAGGAAGTCAATCGAACGCACCTGGGAGACCATCTCCACCCCACGCGAGCTCTTGCCGGAGAAGTGGCCGCCGACCCGCTTTCGGATCGAGCGCGCCTTGCCGACGTAGATCACCTCGCCGGCGTCGTCTCGGAACAGGTAGACGCCCGGTTGGTCGGGTAGCCGGCGGCGCTGGGCGCGCAAGTCGTCGTCCGCTGAGAGCCGCTGCGTCTCGGGCCTGGCCACCGACCAGAGGTTAGGCTCCGCGCCCGTCATCCAATCGGGCCTTGCCCGGCGCCCGAGCGCCCCGCCGCGAGGGCCCACGTCGAGGAGAGCCTTGGCCAGCCCACAGAACGTCAGCCCACCGGAGCTCAACACGCTCTCGATCGAGGTCGTGGACGAGATCGGGACGCTCACCCTGCGCCGCCCCGACGTGTTCAACGCGATGGACCCGGAGATGATCGGCGAGCTCTCGGTCGCCGCCCCATGGCTGGCCGACCGGGCGAGGTTGCGAGCGCTGATCATCACCGGTGAGGGCAGGGCGTTCTCGGCCGGAGGCGACGTCAACTGGTTTCGGCGCGGCGTCGCGGAGGAGGGCGTCGACCTGCCCTCGGAGGTGCGCCGCGGCGCCGACGTGCTCCACCAGGCGATCGTCGATTTCCGCCGCATTCCCTACGCCGTGATCGGCGCGATCAACGGCGTCGCGGCCGGCGCCGGCTTCTCGCTGGCGCTGATGTGCGACACACGGATCGCCTCCACCGAGGCGTCGTTCGCCTGCGCCTACGGGCGGATCGGCGCCTCGCCCGACGGCGGCATGACCTACTTCCTGCCGCGGGTTGTCGGCCCCGCCCGGGCCACCGAGCTGCTGCTGAACGACCCGTTGATAAGCGCCGACCAGGCGCTCGAGATGGGAATCGTCTCGAAGC
>JACDBR010000016.1 GCA_013694825.1 Solirubrobacterales bacterium | reverse complement strand
ATCCGCTCGCGCGCGGTCAGCTTGCCACGCTCGTGCTGGCGAGCGATCTTCTCGGCGCCGCCGCCGAGCTTGGCGGCCTCACGACGCTCGGCGAGCTCAGCGACCTTCTCGGCCATCCCCGTCGCCTCGCCGTGCTGGGTGGTCGCGGGCGCCTCGCGCGCGTCGGCCTCGCGCGCGCTCGCCGGCTTGCCCTCCTCATTCGAGCTCGGGGGCCCGTGCGTGGACGAAGCCTCACTCATCTGCCGCTCCAGCGTGGCTCGCGCTTCTCGAAGAACGCCCGCACCCCTTCAGCCAGGTCCTCGGTCGACAGCGAGAGCGTCAACTGCGAGCGCAGGAACTCGAGCGCCTCGTCGACGTCCATGTCGGCCTGGCGGTACATCGCATCGTGTCCGAGCCGCATCAGCACCGGGCTCTTGGAGGCCAGACGAGCCGACCAGTCGGCGACCGTGGCGTCGAACTCGTCGGCCGCCACTACCCGGTTGGCGAGCCCGAGCTCGACCGCCTCGGCGGCGCTCAGCCGCTCGCCCAGCAGGATCATCTCGTTGACCCGCTTGCGCGGCACGTTGCGATAGATCAGCGACATGACCATGTAGGGGAAGGCGCCGACGTTGATCTCCGGTGTGCCGAAGCCGATCCCCTCGCGCGCCAGCACCAGGTCACACGAGATCGCCAGCCCCAATCCACCGGCCAGCACGTGACCGTTCGCGGCACAGAGCGACGGCTTGCCGAGACGCGGCATGAGGCGAAAGAACTCGAGGAAGAGGTCGGAGCCGCGGTGCTTCTCTAGCAGCGAGGCCTCGGCTGCGAAGCCTCCGAGGTCGGCGCCGGCGCAGAAGACGCGGTCTCCGGCGCCGGTCAGGACGACGGCGCGAACTGCGTCGTCGTCGCGCGCCCGGCGCATCGCCGCGACGAGCTCGGAGAGCATCGGCCCGGAGAGCATGTTGCGCTTCTCGGGGTCGTTCAGAGTCACCGTCGCGACGCCGGAGTCGACCGCGTAGAGGACGAGCTCATCAAGCACGTGCGGGGTCCTTCGGGTTGGCGGCTGATGTCTTCATGAGTAGAAAGTAGGACTCTATACTTCACGCAACGCATTCGCGAAGCGCTACACGAGGAGATTTCAGGTGGCCACAGGAACCGTCATCAAGCCAGATCACGCCGCGAGCCGCGGCCACATGCTGTTCACCGACGAGCACGACGACCTGCGTGACTCGATGCGCTCCTGGGTGCTCGGCGAGCTCTATCCGCATCGCAACGAGTGGGAGGACACCTACTTCCCCGACTCGATCTTTCAGCGCGCCGGCGAGCTCGGCTTCATCGGCCTCTGCTTCCCGGAGGAATACGGCGGCCAGGGCGGCGACTACTACTACTCGCTGGTCCGCGCCGAGGCGCTCTCCTACTCGGGCAACGGCGGCGTCAACATGGGAATGGCGGTCCACACCGACATGGTCCTGCCGCCGATCCACCTGCTCGGCAGCGAGGAGCTGAAGCAGCGCTACCTGGTGCCGGGGATCCAGGGCGAGAAGATCGGCTGCCTCGGGATCACCGAGCCGGGCGCCGGCTCGGACGTCGCCGGGATCCGTACCAAGGCGATTCGCGACGGCGATGAGTACGTGATCGACGGCTCGAAGACCTTCATCACCAACGGCGCCCGCGCCGACTTCATCGTGCTGGTGACAAAGACCGACCCCGCGGCGCGCCATGACGGGATCACCTTGTTCGTGGTCGATCTCAAGGACGCCGAGGACAACCCGACGCCTGGCTTCAGCGTCGCGCGCAAGCTCGAGAAGATGGGCATGCACTCCTCCGACACGGCCGAGCTCTCATTCGAGGGCGTCCGGGTGCCGGCCGCGAACATGCTGGGCGAGGAGGGCAAGGGCTTCTACCACATCTCCTGGGAGCTCCAGGGCGAGCGGCTGGTTGCCGCCGCAGGCGCGGTGGCCGGCGCGGAGCGGATGTTCGAGAAGACGCTGGAGTACGCGCGCGAGCGCGAAGCCTTCGGCCGCCCGATAGGCAAGTTCCAGGCAATCCGCCACAAGTTCGCCGAGATGGCGACGAAGATCGAGACCTCCAAGCAGCTCACCTACGCGACGGCCTGGCGCTTTGCCAACGGCGAGTACCCGGTACGCGAGATCACGATGGCCAAGCTGCACTCCTCGCGGATCTGCTGCGAGGTCGCCGACGAGTGCATCCAGATCATGGGCGGCTACGGCTACATGAAGGAGTACGAGATCGAGCGCTCCTATCGCGACTCGCGCCTAAACCGGATCGGCGCCGGGACCGACGAGATCATGCTCGACGTGATCGGCCGGTCGTACGGGATCTAGGCTGGCCTAACCCGACCGAGGAGGAACCGATGACCGAGACGACGATGAGCTGCCCCAAGTGCGGCAGCGATATGCGCTCGTACGAGCGAAACGGCGTGGTCGTCGACCAGTGCACCGGCTGCGGCGGCCTCTTCCTCGACCGCGGCGAGCTCGAGCGTCTGGCGCAGGCCGAGTCCAGCTTCTACGGCGGAGACACGGGCGGGCAGCGCTCGGCTCCGCCCCAGCCCTCGGGAGGGCCCGGGCCCGCTCCGAGTCACGGCAGCCATCAGCATTCCTCCGGCTACGGCTCGGGGTACTCCTCCAAGCACAAGCGAAAGAACTTCCTCGAGGAGCTCTTCGGCTAGCGACTGACCGGATGAGCGTGGTCAAAGACAGCGGCGCCCGCGCGCCGCTGCCGCCCTTCAGCGCCGAGCACGAAGAGCTTCGCGAGACGGTCTCGCGCTGGGTGCGCTCGGAGATCGTCCCCCACGCCGAGGAGTGGGAGGCGGCGCGCGAGTTCCCGCTCTCGCTCTACCGTCGTGCCGGCGAACTCGGCTTCCTCGGCCTCGCGGTGCCCGAGGAGCTGGGCGGCCAGGGCGGCGATCCGGTTCACGGCGCCGTCTTCGCCGAGGAGATCGCGGCGGCGGGTGCCCCCGGTGGGGTCGCGGCCGGGCTCGGCGCCCACG
>JACDBR010000296.1 GCA_013694825.1 Solirubrobacterales bacterium | reverse complement strand
CCGGTATACGGGGCGGACGAGCTCCGGGGTCCCGCCCCGACTCAGAGGCTCCAAATGTCAGGTCAGCCGGGCGGCTGGGTGGCCCGCGCCGGTCGGAATGCGCGCTCTGCCGAGTCCGCGTAGGATGCGGCCAGATGCGCATCGGCGGCCTCCTATTTCTGATCTACATCGTTGTCGGGCTGCTCGTTGCAGCAGGCATCATCGGCGGCGAGGGCAACTTCTTCTCGGGCCTCAGCAACCTCGAGGAGGTCATCGAGCTGATCCTGGCGATCCTGCTGTGGCCCCTGATCCTGCTCGGAGTCAGCCTCGACATCGGCAACGTCGCCACTGATTCAGGCGGAGACGGCGGTGGCGGTGGCGGCAACTCCGGAGGCGGCGGAGGCGGCGGCAACTAGCCTTCGGTGAGGACGTAGGAGTCCGATCTGGAGGCGGGATCGAGGATGAACACCTCGACCGCCGGACGCCTCTTCGACGCAGCGGACCGCGTCGTCACGGACGGCGCTGCCCAGGTTGGGGTGGCGCTCATGCTGCTCCTGTCTGATCTCTCCCGGGAAGTGCCGCGCGATCAAGGGACAGAGGAGAAGCTCGAAGGGCAGCCGTATGCGTTGCCTTGAGTCTAGGTACATAGGGCGGCCCGCCACCGAGGCGGGGCTCGTCGTTTGGGCTCTACGGCTAGTCTGGGTACGCGAGATCGCCTGTGCCCGGCCGGATTTCAACCCCTCAGGCCGCCGGGGAGGCGTCGCAAACACCCCCACCAAGGGCCACGTCTCCGTCGAGAACCATTGGCGGCTTCAGCCCGATCGGAGTTGCTGATGCTCGACCCGCAAGACGGACAGACCTACCCCATCGAGTCCGACACGATCATCGGCGACGGGGGCAACGTGACCGTCTACGAGCGCCCCGATCAATCGCGCTACGCCCTCGACAAGAAGGGCAACGGGTCTGAGTGGGGGACCTCTGACCCGATCTTCGGCCGCGCCCGGTTCGACTCGCGCGAGCAGGCGACGGGCTCATGGCGTGGATCGCGCTCGACGGCACGAATTGGAACCGAGAGCGCCCGCACAACGGCGATCCGGCGAGCACGCCCGCACGCGGGAGGCCGCGCTCGGTGAGCTCGCTTCGGGGCCGGACGATGCTCATGTCCGGCGGCAGCCGCGGGATCGGCCTGGCGATAGCCAAGAAGGCCGCGACCGAGGGCGCCAACGTCGCGATCGTCGCTAAGACCGACAAGCCCCATCCGAAGCTCCCGGGCACGATTCACACCGCCGCTGAGGAAATCGAGGCCGCCGGCGGCACGGCGCTGCCGATCGTCGGCGACGTCCGCGACGAGGGCTCGGTTGCCGACGCGGTCGAGCGGACGGTCGGCGAGTTCGGCGGCATCGACCTCGTCGTCAACAACGCCAGCGCGATCAACCTGGCGCCGATGCGCGACCTCGAGGTCAAGCGCCTCGACCTGATGCTCGACATCAACCTTCGCGGGACCTTCGTGCTGACCCGGGCAGCGCTGCCCTCCCTGCGCGAGTCCGATCACGCCCACGTGCTGAGCCTCTCGCCGCCGATCTCAGCCGACCACAAGTGGCTCAAGCAGCACTCCGCTTACACGGTCGCCAAGTACGGGATGAGCATGATCACGCTCGGCCTCGCCGCCGACGAAGCTGACGCGCCGATAGCCGCGAACACGCTCTGGCCGCGGACCCTGATCGCGACCGCCGCGGTCAAGAACCTGCTCGGCGGCGAGCAGGCGATGCGCCGCGCACGCACGCCTGAGATCTACGCCGACTCGGCGATCGCGATCCTGCGCCGCGACCCCCGGGAGTGCAGCGGCAACTCCTACATCGACGACGAAGTCCTGGCGGAGGAGGGCATCACCGACCTTTCGCGCTACCAGGCCGAGGATGGCGAAGAGCTCCAGCTCGACTTGTTCCTCGACGACTGGCCCGAGGCATAGGCTGGGACGATGAGGGCCCGCCGGCAGCTCGTTCACTGAGCGATGGCGAAGCGGCTTCACCTGCTTCGCCACGCCAAGTCGAGCTGGTCGGATACCGGGCTGGCCGACTACGAGCGCCCGCTGGCTCCCCGGGGGCTCCGGGCCTGCGAGCTGGTGGCCGAGCACCTGCGCGAGCGTGGCATCGAGCCGGCGCTCGTCCTCTGCTCGTCGGCGGTCCGGAGCTGCCAGACGCTCGAGGCGATCGCCGATGGGCTCGGTGAGGGGTTCGAGGTCCGGGTCGAGGACCGCATCTACGCCGCCTCGGTCGAGGGGCTGCTCGAGCGCCTGGGCGAGGTGCCGGACGAGCTCGAGTCGGTGATGGTGATCGGCCACCAGCCGGCGATCGGCGGCCTGGCCCTGCGCCTCGGGCGTGGCGGAACGCAGCTCGAGGACTTGCGGCGGAAGTTCCCGACCGCGGCGCTCGCCTCGCTCGAGCTGGCAGGCCCGTGGACCGATCTGGCGCCCGGCGTCGCGGAGCTGACCGGCTTCGTCAAGCCGAAGCAGCTCGACTCCGCGCGAGCCTGAGCGGCTCGCTGACTGGGAGCGTCCCCCGGTCAGCGCGGCAGCGTCAGCCGGCGCGCGGACCTAGATTGTCCTCATGCCTCTCGTGACCCAGAAGGCGCACCGTCCCGCGGCCGGCGATCGCGCGTCGCTCCAGGCCCGGACGGTGCGGATCCTGATCATCGCGCAGGTCCTCAGCGGCGCCGGACTGGCCGCCGGAATCACGGTCGGCGCCCTGCTGGCCGAGCAGATGCTCGGCTCGACCAGCGTCGCGGGCCTGCCGGCAGCGCTGTTCACGGCCGGGTCAGCCGCGGCGGCGCTGCTGGTCGGGCGGATCTCGCAGCGAAGCGGCCGCCGGGTGGGGCTCTCGGCCGGCTACGCCGCCGGTTCGCTCGGGGCCGCCGGCGTGGTGCTCGCGGCGGTCCTCGACAGCGTTTCGCTGCTGGTCGTCTCGCTGGTCATCTACGGCGCCGGATTCGCTACCAGCCTCCAGGCCCGCTACGCGGGCGCCGACCTGGCCGAGCCATCCCACCGCGGTCGCGCGGTCAGCTTCATCCTCGTCGCGACGACGCTCGGTGCCGTCGCGGGTCCGAACCTGGTCGACGTGACGGGAAACCTGGCCGAGGCGATCGGGATCCCGCGCCTGGCGGGTCCGTTCGGCCTCGCGGCCCTCGCCTATGCGCTCGCGGCGCTGGTGCTCTCGGCGCTGCTTCGCCCCGATCCGCTGATCTCCGCGCGCGCCTTCGCGGTGGAGCTCGACTCCGCCCCCGTCATTTCCGCTCCGGCTGGAGCGGCGGCTCCGCCGGTGAGCGGACGGCCTGCCGGCCCCGCGCGTCGACGGGTCTCGTCCGTGAGCTCGGGCGTAGAAAGCGACCCCTCGGCGGCCCGGGGCCGCAGCCTTCGCCTGGCGGCCAGCGCGATGATCGTGACCCAGGTGGTGATGACCGCTGTGATGACGATGACGCCGATCCACATGCGTGACCACGGCCATGGCCTGGGCGCGACCGGGCTCGTGATCGCGATTCACATCGGTTGCATGTATCTGCCCTCGCCCCTGACCGGCGTGCTCGCCGACAGGCTCGGGCGCCGGCCGGTGATCGCGGCTGGCGCACTCGTGTTGCTCGCGGCCGGGATCATCTCGGCCCTGGCGCCGGCTGGATCGGTCGCTCTGCTGGCGCTCTCACTCGGTCTTCTCGGCCTTGGCTGGAACTTCGGCCTGATCGGCGGAACGGCGCTGGTCACCGACGCGGCGCCGCTCGAGACTCGCGCCAAGACCCAGGGCACCGTTGACCTCGGGGTGGCGCTCGCCGGCGCGGCGGGCGGCCTGTCGAGCGGGGTCATCGTCGCCTCGACGAGCTTCACCGTGCTCTCGCTCGCGGGGGGCGCGCTTGCGCTCGCGATCATTCCGATCATGCTGCGTACCGGTGGCTCGCATCCAGACCGGGGGAGCCAAGCGGAGGCGAGCGAGGCTGAGCCGGCTAGGCGGGACGAGCGGGCGAAGGTCCCCTGATCCCCAGCTTCGTCCGCTTGCCGCCGCGTCCACGGCTAGCGGCCCAGGTGCCTCTCCGTCGGGATCAGCTGAGCTTGCGGCTCTCGGCGATCACGCCCGGAACGAACGCGTAGGCGACGGCCGCGGTGAAGATCACCATGGTGACCGTGCCGCCGACGATTCCCTCGGCCGCGAAAGCGACGGCCATCCCGATCATCAGCGCGAGCATCAGGAGCACGCCGACAACCTGACCCGCGAAGCCGAGCTTGCGATCGGCGCTTATGCGCTGCCAGATCGAACCGTCGAGCGGCTCGGTGAACAGCGCGATGCTCGGCACGGCCAGCAGCGCCAGCGCAACGGGCAGCCCGATGATGTCGGGGACGAGATCGAAGATCAGCGGCAGCAGGAAGAGGAGGAGCGCCAACGCGACCACGCTCGCGCCCAGCAGGTCGAAGCGAGACTTCAAGCCCGCCGCCAGTGCGCCGAGCGCGAAGATGACGATCCAGAGCACACGGGGAGTATCCCCGTCGACGGCTTTTCGCGGCGCGGCGTCGCCCGCGCTCCAGGCGATCGGCAACGACCGGCGAAACTCAGGCCGCCCTGTGGCAGGCTTGCTTGTGTGAGCCGAGCGCCGCGAGAGTTGTTCGCCACCTACACGGTTGCGCTCGGTATGTCGGCTGCGATGCTGGCATTCGCCGCGCCGGCCGCCGCGACGCCGTTGGCGCTCGCGGGAGGCTCCGGCGGCGATGAGTGCCTGACCGCCGAGCCTCCGGTCGCATCGGCCCCCGCGAAGCCGCTTCGCTTCGGGATCACCCCCCAGCTCGCCGGCACGGTCGGCGAGGGCCAGGGCGAGGTCGTGCCCGTCGACCCTCGCAAGCGCTCGGCGGCGCTCGGCGCCCTCAGCCCGCCGCGCGGCACGATGGTGATCCGCCTCAACCGCCTGTTCATGTCGGACGGTCGCGACGGGATTCGCCGCTTCGTCCGCCGGGCGCGGATGTATGCCCGCGACGGCTACTCGGTCGAGTCTCAGATCCGCTACCACCCGCGGCCCTCCCAGGAGGGAGACATGGACAAGTGGGCGCGTTTCGTGGAGCGCGCGACCAGGTCGCTGGCGCAAAACCCTGCGCTCGTCGCGCTGACCGTGACGAACGAGGTCAACCTGCCGATCTCCGAGAACACCTCCGACGGTGCCTACCGGCGGGCGATCCGCGCGATCGTCCGCGGCGTCCCGGCCGCCGAGAGGGTTCTGGGCGAGCTCGGCCGCCGTGACGTTCAGCTCGGCTTCTCCTACGCCTACCGCTACACCCCGGAGGAGGACGCCGACTTCTTCCGCCGGATCGGCGAGTTGGCGGGAAAGCGGTTTCGCCGGGCGCTCGACCACGTCGGCCTCCAGGTCTACCCCGGCCTGGTCTGGCCGCCCGTGCTGGCCACCCAGACGGCGGGCGAGGCGACCCTCGAGGCGCTGACCCTGCTGCGCCGCTGCTACATGCCGAAGGCGGGGCTTGGCCGCCGATTCGGGATCTGGATCACCGAGAACGGCTCCGCGACGAACCTCGGCCACACCGAGGAACGCCAGGCCCGTGAGCTGTCGCAGACCATCAGGGCGGTCCACCGCCTGTCGGGAACGCTCGGCGTCAGCGACTACCGCTACTTCAACCTGCGAGACAACGAGCCCAACGGCGGCGACATCTTCGACAACGTCGGCCTGCTGCGAGCCGACTACTCGCGAAAGCCCGCGTTCGAGGTCTTCCGCCGGGCTGTGCGGCGGTTCGGCAGCCGCGCCCGCTGATCGAGGCGCGAGATTCTCAGCCCACGCTCCGATGCGGCCTGCGGGCGGGCGATCAGGTCACGCTGGACGCGCCCCGCTACTCGCCGGGATCCCCGTAGCCGGGCCAGGTCTCGGCTTCTTCGAGCAGCTCGCGTCGCGCCTCCTCGGGCGTGATCAAGCCCTCCTCGCGCCAGCGCTGCTCGTCGATCCCCGAGGCATTGGGCCCCGGCGGCGGCGGCTCGGCCTCGGCGCCGTGGACGTACTGCCAGAGGATCTGGTCGAGCACCCGCTGCGGCGTGCGGTCGGTGTAGTCGAGCGGCAGCTTGCTCGACAGCCTCGCGTTCGGCGAGGCGGCGGTGTTTCGCTCCAGCAGGTCGACCTCGGGGGTGATCGCCTCGTAGGGCTCGTCGTTGTCGGTCGGGTCGGCGTCGAAGGCGTCGTACATCGGCACCGCGGTGGCGTCGAAGAGGTTCAGCGACTTCATCCCGATCACTCGCTCGAGCGTGCGGATGAAGGAGAGGAAGTCGTAACGCGTATGGACGACCGCGCCGCGACGGGCGTAGGGGCTGATCGCGAAGGCGGGGATCCTGTGCGCGTCGACGTGGTCGGCGCCGTCCTGGGAGTCGTCCTCGATCACGAGGATCAGCGACTTCTCCCAGATCTCCGACTTCGAGACCTCCTCGACGACCTCGCCCAGCGCAAGGTCGTTCTCGGCGATCATCGCCCGCGGCGTGCGCCTGCCCGGCGTCGTGCCGGCCGTGTGGTCGTTGGGCAGCGTGATGTAGTTGAAGGCCGGTACGGAGTCGGTCGCGAGCTGCTGCCGGAAGCGCTCGGAGAAGCACTCGAAGCGGCTCTCGGTGGTGGCCGGGTTGGCGCCCGGCGGCCGGCTCGAGTCGAAGACCTCCTGCTGGGTGATCACGTTGGTCCCGCCCGAGGAGGCGTCGTTGGAGAAGCAGGGGGAGGGGGGATCGAGCTGAGGCCCGGGGTTGACCGGGCCGAGGTCGGACTTGGCGAACTTCGCCGAGACGGCGGCGTCCTGAGCCGGGGTTCGGTCCTTGTCGGGCAGCGGCACCGTGCCGGCGATCGCCTCGCCGTAGTTGAACCACGAGATCCCCTGTTCTTCGGCCTGGTCGAAGAGGAACATCTGCGAAGGCCAGGTGACCGCGTAGACGCCGAAGTCGTAGGGGCGCATGCGGTTGCCGTAGTTCTGGTGCCAGTTCTTGACGACGTAGTCGGAGACGGCCGCCGCCGAGGTCCAGAAGTGCCCGTCGATCGAGGCCTCGGAGTTCGCGTAGACGTGATCGAGCAACGGGAAGCGCTCGGCGAGCGCGTGAGCGTTCGGGGTCACGCCCTCGAGCCCGGCGCACCCGGGATGCGGCTCGTTGCCGCAGAACAGGGTCAGCTTCGGGTCGCCGTCGCCGCGGGGGTCGTCGCCCAGGATCTGGTCGTAGGTGCGGTTCTCTCGCACGATGTAGAAGACGTGCTCGATCGGCCCCCCGGGCCGGATCGGGTTGCCGGGCGGGCGCTTCTGGTCGTTGATCGGCAGGATCTGGCGCGAGGCCCGCGGGGTCAGGCGCCGCAGTCGCCGCTCGCCGGGGAAGGCGGTGATCCCCGACATCCCGAAGACGTTCGAGGGCAGGTACTCGAAGCGAAAGCTGGCCGGGGCATCTCCCGTCGCCGAGCCGGGGTCGCGCGGCAGCTGCTCGCCGGGCTCGGCGTCGTTGGGGCCCACGCCGAGGCCCTTGCCTGTGATCCAGACGAGCTTGCGCCGCTTTGCGGGCCCCGGTGTCGCCAGCGCCGCGACCGGATAGGAGGCGACCGGGACGCGGCCGATCAGCTGGAACTTCGTCCCGCGCTTGACCGCCGGCTGCTGGGCGAGCGCCTCCTCAGCCTCCTCCTCGGCTTCCTCGCCGAGGATCTCGGCGCGCTCGGCGCTCTCGGACTCGGCCAGCTCGACGCCCTCCCGGCCTTCGTGCTGGAGGACTCGCTCGGCCGCGGCAGCCGCGGCGTTCGGGCCTCGACGCCGGCCGCCCGCGCAGGCGCGACGGTCGGAGAGCGAGAAGATCGCGACCGCGTCCTCGCCCGAGTTCGCCGACAGCAGCCGGCAGCCGTCGGCGGTGACGCTGACGTGGGTGGGTGCCGTACCGATGCCCTGCGGGCGCTCGACCGAGAGCGTGCGCTCGACCTCGAAGGTCTTCGTGTTGACGACTGCGATCAGGTCCTGATGGGTCACGGCTACATAGGCCCGCGGGCGGCGCGGGTCGATTGCGATCCCCTCCGGGTGCGAGAGCCGAGGGCCGACGCTCACCTCGGTGATCTCGGTGGCGGTCTTGAGGTTGATCACCGAAACCGTTCCCGGCACTTCGTTGGAGATCAGCCCCCGCTTGCCGTCGCGGGTGATCGCCGCGCCGTAAGGGAAGCGGCCCGTCTCGACGTATTCGACCGACCGTGACTCGATATCGATCACCGCGGCACGGTCGGCGAGATTGAGCGCCGCGAGCAGCGTCTTGCCGTCGGGCGAGACGGCGAGGTCGCGCGGCCAGGAGATCGGATCGGTGGTGACCGGGGGGAAGTTCTGCGGCGGCGGCGTCTCGGGTGGCGGCGGCACCTCGATGGCGCCGTCTCGGCGGGCGCGTCCGCTGCGCTTGTCGTAGCGGAAGACATGGATCACGTCGCCCTGCTGCCCCGGGACGCTGTCGGGGACGCCGAAGCCGTCGTTCTGGGACTCCGGGGTGCCGGAGACGTAGGCGGTCTTGCCGTCGGGAGCCATCGCGATTCCGCCGCTCACCCCCGGCATCAGGATCTTCTGCACCACCTCGCCGGGCTTCTGGCGACGCTCGCAGGCGCGCGGGCGGGGCGTCTTGGCGCAGTTGCGGCTGACGCGAACGATGCGGATGTCGTTCTGCCCGCGGCCCGCCGAGAGCGTCCAGGCGAAGCGGCCGTTGGTGGTAAGAGCACCGCCGGCGGGAAGGTTGCCGAGCTTCGTCAGCTCGCCGACCGGGTCGAGCTTGCGACCGCTCGGCTGGATCCCGCTCTCCGGGGCCGATCCGGCCCTCCTCCCCGAGGATTGCGGCGCCGACGACTCCCGCCCCGGCGAGCAGCAGCACGATCGTCAGGGCGATCAGCCTGGGGCGCATTAGCGCAAGCTAGCCGACCGAGGCACCTCGGCATGTAGGCAACCTGTTGCCGGGGCGGGCTCGGCGACGCTCCTGCTTGCGGGATCCCAGCATGGATCGTGGACCCTGACTCGCGGATAGCGTGACCGCATGACCGCCAGCTTCCGCACTCCGGATGAGCGCTTCGCCGATCTGCCGGGCTTCGACTACGAACCGCGCTACCGCGAGATCGATGGCTTGCGCCTCGCCCACATCGACGAGGGCGAGGGGCCGCCGGTGGTCTTCCTCCACGGCGAGCCGACGTGGTCGTTCCTTTGGCGCGACGTCATCGGGCCGGTGCTCGAGTCCGGCTATCGCTGCATCGCCCCCGACCTGGCCGGGTTCGGTCGCTCCGACAAGCCGACCGACCTCGGGTGGTACTCGTTCGACCGCCACGCTGAGCAGACCGCGAGCCTGCTGAGCGGCCTCGACCTGCGGGAGGCGACGCTCGTCGTCCACGACTGGGGCGGCCCGATAGGCCTTCGCCTGGCGGTGGAGCATCCCGACCGCATCGCCCGGATCGTCGCGATGGACACCGGCCTCTTCACGGGCGAACAGCCGATGTCGGACGCCTGGCACGCCTTCCGCGACTTCGTCGAGCGCACCGAGGATCTGCCGATCTCGATGCTGGTCCGAAACGCGACCGCCCGCGGAATCTCGGAGCAGGTCGCCGCAGCCTTCGATGCGCCGTTTCCTACCCCCGAGTCGAAGGCCGGTGCGAGAGCCTTCCCGCTGATCCTTCCGACCACGCCCGCGATGCCGGGCGCGGAGGCGGGACGCCACACCCGCGACGCGCTCGGCGACGACGAGCGGCCGAAGCTCTGTATCTGGGCCGACTCAGATCCCGTAATCCCGTTCGAGGTCGGCGAGCGTTTCGCGCGCTCGATCGGAGCCGAGCCGCCGGTCAAGATCGAGCGCGCCTCGCACTTCCTCCAGCTCGACGCCGGCGAGCAGATAGGGCGAGTGATCGCCGACTGGCTGGGCTAGCGGTCGGCGCCGGTCACGGCTCTGCACGGCTCGAGAAGCGCAGAGCATCGTCGGCGATCGGTCCGCGGCGCAGCGTCTTCGCGTCGTTGCCGTAGCTCATGCCGAGCTCCCAGGGCGCCCGCGAGCCCTGGCGCGGGAACTCGTCGATCGAGCGCTGGACGTAGCCGGCGGCGAAGTCGAGCAGCGGGCGCGTGGTGACCGAGGGATCATCGTTCTCGGGCACCGCGCGCTCGTAGCCGTGAGAGTCCATGTCGGCCAACAGCCGGCAGACGTACTCGCAGGCGAGGTCGACCTTGAGCGTCCACGAGGCGTTCGTGTAGCCGACCGCGAATGCGAAGTTCGGCACCCCGGTCAGCATCATGCCCTTGTAGGCCATCGTCTCCGGCAGCGCGATCCGGCGGCCGTCGACGCTCAGCTCTACGCCGCCGAAGGCCTGAAGGTTGAGTCCGGTCGCGGTGATCACGATGTCGGCTTCGAGCTCGGCCCCCGATCCGAGCCGCAGGCCGCGCTCGGTGAAGGTCTCGACCCGGTCGGTCTCGATCGAGGCGTGGCCGGCGCGGATCGCCTTGAACAGGTCGCCGTCGGGAACGGCGCAGAGGCGCTGGTCCCAGGGGTCGTAGCGGGGCGTGAAATGCGTGTCGAGGTCGTAACCGGGTGGCAGTTGGCGCTTCTGCAGCGCCCGGATCAGCCGCCGTACGAGTCGTGGCCAGCGCCGGCTGGCCCCGTAGACGAGCGCCTGCAGGCGGATGTTCTTGCGTCGGGTGATCGCGTAGGCACGCCGCTCTCCTAGCAGGCGCCGCAGGCCGTTGGCCAGCGCGTCGGCCGATGGGATCGAGATCACATAGGTGGGCGAGCGCTGGAGCATCGTCACATGCGCGGCTCGCTCGGCGAGCGCGGGAACGAGCGTCACCGCGGTCGCGCCGCTTCCGATCACGACGATGCGCTTGCCGGCGTAGTCGAGCTCCTGCGGCCAATGCTGTGGATGGACGATCGGACCCTCGAAGCGATCGGCGCCCTCGAAGCGGGGCGTGAAGCCCTCGTCGTAGCGGTAATAGCCGCCGCAGGCGAACAGAAAGCCGCAGGTCAGGCGCACGAGCTCGCCGCCGACGCCCTTGTGAGCACCGTTGCTGGCGTGGGTGCCGCTGGCGCCGCCGTCGGTTCGGACCGCCTCGATCGTCCAGCGCGCCTCCGTGCTCGACCAATCCGCGCTCACGACTCGGTGGTTGAAGCGGATTCGCTCGTCGATCCCTCGCTCGCCGGCGGTCTCCCGGACGTAGCGCAGGATCGAGGGGCCGTCCGCGATCGCCTTGTCCTCAGACCACGGCCGGAAGCGGTAGCCGAGCGTCTGCATGTCGGAGTCCGAGCGGATCCCCGGGTAGCGGAAGAGGTCCCAGGTGCCGCCGACCGCGTCGCGGGCCTCGAGGATCGCGTAGGACTTGCCGGGCAGGCGTGCCTGCAGGTGCGAGGCCGCGCCGATCCCCGAGAGGCCGGCGCCGACGATCAGCACATCGACGTGCTCGAGGGCGCCCGCGGGCTGGCGCGACGGCTGCGATGAGGCGGGCGAGGTGGGTGTCATGCTGAGGCGATTGGACGACTGGCGTTGGTTCGGGCGACCCCTAGGCGTAGCGCGATGCCGCACGGTCGACGGCCGCGCCGTAGAAGCCGCCGAAGAGGATCGCATGGACGAGCAGCGGCTGGAGTTGCCATAGGGGGACGCGGTCTTGGTAGCCCTCCGCGAGCGGCTTGAGCTCGGCGTAGGACGAATGGGTGCGCGCCGTGACGCTTCCGAACAGCTCCAGCATCGCCAGGTCGAGCTCGCGGTGGGCGCCGTGGGCCGCCGGGTCGATCAGCCATGGCCGGCCTATGGAGTCGGCCAGGACGTTGCCGCTCCACAGATCGCCATGGACGCGGGCGGGCGACTCGGGCGGCCCCGCGAGCCCGTCGATCCGTTCGCATACGCGCTCGAGCCGGGCCGAGCACGCAGGGCTGATCCGGCCGCTGTCGAGCGCGACGGCAGACAGGGTCTCGAGCCGGGCGGCGTAGTGCGTCGCCCACGCGGAGCCTGGCGGGACGGTTCCATCCGGCAGCTCGACGCCGCCGAATCGCAGTGGCCGGTCGGGCGAACCGGGAGGGCGGGCGTCGAAGCGCTCGGCGCCGGCGGCGTGAGTGGCTGCCAGCCCGCGACCCAGCTCCTCCTCGCCGGCCGAATCCATGTGGCCGGGCTCGACCCACTCCAAGACGAGGCCGGGGGCTTTGGCATCGTCGACGACCGCGAGGACCTCCGGCGCCTGCAGGCCGCCGGCCTCGGTGAGCCAGGCAAGCCCGGCGGCCTCACGCTCGTACTCGCCGGCGGGCGCGTCGCCCCGGCTCTTCAGGAACGCCGGGGTGCCGTCGTCGAGGGTCAGTCGCCAGGCATCGTTGATGTCGCCGCCGCCAACTCGGCGCGCCTCGCGGATCTCGCGGCAGAGCGCGCGAGACGCAGCGGCGATCGGGCGGGCGCTCAACCCTCGTCCGGGTCGCGCCGTGCTGAGCCCGCGGCGGGCGAGCGAAGCCGCCCTGCGATCGCGGCGTCCGGGCGCCGTTGCTCTACCTCCTCGTCCCGCCGCCGCGCGGCGACCTCGGCGATCAGGCCCTTGCATGCTCGCTCGACCACCTCGAGCACCCGCTCGAAGC
>JACDBR010000293.1 GCA_013694825.1 Solirubrobacterales bacterium | reverse complement strand
GGCTCGTCGGGGCGACGATCGCCGGCACCGCCGCGGGAGAGACGATCGCGGAGCTCAGTGCCCGCGTCGCCGCCGGCGACGGGATCGGCAGCGTCTCGACCGCCGTCCACGCCTATCCGACCTTCACCGAGGCGGCGGCCCGGGCGGCCGACGAGCACCAGCGCCGGCGCTATTCCACTCCCCGCGTTCGCGCCCTGACGCGGCCCGTGCTCGCCCTGCTGCGGAGGCTGGACCGCCCGGATCGCCGGACCTCCCGCCATTGAGCGCGAGCTCGGGGGCGGAGGGTTCCTCGGCGCGGCTACTGGACGAAGCGACGTCCGGGCCACTAGTCCTCTCCGAGTAACTGCAGCAACTCTGCAGTGAGGGCGTCCTCGTCGACGAGGCGCTCCGGTACCTCACGGGACAGCTGCAGTAGTCCGATGTAGATCGAGTAGACGACGTCGGAATCGACGAGGACTACGTCGGCCACGATGGCATCAGGCGCTACATGCGGGCCGTGTACGACGCCTTCGAGGACTATCGCCCCACGATCGAGGGCATCATCGACGCGGGGGCAGGGCGAGTGCTCACCCTGGCCATCGAGCGCGGAGTCGGGCGTGGCAGCGGCGCTCGCCTCGCTGTAGCGCCAGCTCGGGTAGAGCTCGTTCCAAGCGTCCTTGCGCTCGGCCCAGGTCCCCTCGTTGTGCCGGTCGGCGAAGATCGCGAGCGCTCCACGTCGAGCTGCGCAAAGGCCGGCCGGCCTCTGCGCGAGACCCGACACGGCGAGCTTGGTGTCGGCGACCTCGTAGCTCCAGTCCCCAGCGTCGAGGGCGACTCGACGCGCTCGAGGAAGTCCGCGTAGCCACGCTTCCAACGCGACGCGGCCACGGCAACCCGCCGGCTGCTCGAGCCGTCGATTCGATGAGAGGGATGAACATGTCCGTGTGCGGAGAACCCGATACGCGCCGATACGCGCCGTCACGGCCGCTCTAGGAGGGGTTACGGGAGGCGGCGCGGGGCCGCCCCTATGGGCCGCTGAGCCGCGATCAGGCGTCGGGGGTGCGGTGGCGAAGCACCTCGAACATGCGCCAGTTGGTCTGCTCGAGGCCCGCACCTTGAGCGAGGGGTCGGATCTCCTCAGAGAACTTCCGCATGCCTTCCTCGTCCTCCCAGAGATTCACGATCATCACGCCGTCCTCGGTCTTGACGATCGTGTTGGAGATCCCACCGGTCTGGGGCGCGAGCTCCATCGCTCGCGGCATGATTGCTTCGTCCTGCTTGGCGACGATTTCATCAGGATCGCCGTGGACTTCGAACATGGTCAGGATGGCCATCGAACTCTCCCCTCGGGTGTAACTCTCCGCGGCGAGCCTACCCCCCGGGGGACGCCCCGCAAAGGGGATTCCCGGGTCGCCGGTGTTGTCTCGCTCGCGCCGGGAATCGCCAAACGGGAGACATCGGCGGCCATTAGAGTCGCCCTATGGCAGAGAGGGAGGGCAAGAGCAAGATCGTGTTCGCCGGTGGTGTCACGATCGAGGTCAAGGGCTCGGCCGATCAGATCCAGCGCGAGATCAGTCGAAGTAGGGCGGCGGACCTGGCGAAGTTCACGAAGGCCAACGGGCACCAGGTTGTCGTCTACGTGGTCGCGGCCAACGTCGCCTATATCGAGGAGGTCCCGGAAGACCGCTCCGACGTCGGCTTCGCCTAGCTCGACTGTCTCCGAAAGCCGGTTTCCCTGTGCTCAGGCAAGGGCCCGAGAAGCAGGCCCGGTCGGGATCCGCCCTGACGGCCCCGGCTGTCCTCAGGCCGCGAAGTCGGGTCTGGCGGCGTGGGCGCTCGCCGCGCGACCCTTCGGCTCTTCCCATTCCTCCTGGCGGCCGAGCGCCGTCAGGTCGAGGTAGTAGTAGGAGCCGCCGAACTGCTCGGCCCCGCGGCCGAAGGTCGAGTAGGTGTGAAAGGCCCGATCGTCGTGGCGCAGGAAGAAGCTCGTCCCGGGCTGCTCCATCGGCTGCTCACCGTCGAAGTAGTAGGCGGTGCCCGACTGCTCGTGCTCCGAGCGTGACTTGTAGTTGTAGTTCAGCGGCAGGACCGACTCGTCCATGGTCACGCGGAAGTCGTAGTTGAAGTCGCTGCCGAAGGAGGAGTACCAGGGGAAGTTCCAGCCCTTCTTTGCCTTGTAGCGCTCGAGCTTCTCGATCGGCGCGCGGGAGACATGGACGAGCGTCGTGTCGCGGGCGTGCAGGTGCTCGAGCAGGCCGTCGGAGATCTCGTCGGCCCCGGCAGAGCAGCTCGAGCAGCCGTCCTCCCAGCTCGGATCGAACATGAAGTGGCCCAGAATCAACTGGTTTCGGCCCTCGAAGAGGTCCAGCAGGCCTACCTCGCCCTGCGGACCGGTGAACGCGTAGTCCTTCTCGATCTCGACCATCGGCAGCCTGCGGCGCTCGGCGTTGAGCGCGTCGCGGCGTCGCGTCAGCTCCTTCTCGTCGGCCAGCAGCGCCTTTCGGGCGTCCAGCCACTCCTCGCGTGATACCACCTCGGGCAGGCTCATCTCAGTTCTCCTTGGCTCGGCTCTGGTCTCGGTTCGCCCTTTCCCCTCGGGCTTACCTTCTCGCTTGTCCTACATCTGTTCAGACTGGGCCGCGAGGCTTGATTCATCGCTCGTGGCGAGTGGGCCCGGTGACCGCCATGGCGCGAAAAACCCCGTTCGGCTCGCTGGATCATGGTCCGAAGGCCCGCGGGAGCGCGTCCACGCGCTCGATCCAGGCGCTCAGGCGCGGATGCTCGGGCCCGAGCGGCTGGTGCTCGTCGATCACGCGGTGAAAGAGGTCAGGATCGTGAGGGTCACGGCCGCGCGCGTACTTGAGGAACGGGAAGGCCACCAGGTCTGCCGCGGAGAGCTCCTCGCCCCAGAGGAAGTCGCGGTCGGCCAGCAGGCGCTCGAAGATCCCCAGCCGCCCCGCGACCACCGCGCCGAGCCGTTCGACCCGCTCCATGTCTGGCTGCGGCAGCTCGAGCTCGGCCTCGATCTCGTTCGGCTCGAGCTTCCAGACCTCGTCGAACCAGTCGCAGAACAAATCCAGCTCGGCCCGCTTCGAGACCCCGGCCGGGTAGAGCGCCGGCTCGGGCTCGCGCTCGTCGAGGTGGCGCAGGATCGCTCGCGAGTCGCTGATCACCCGGCCCTCGTCGACGATCACCGGCACGAGCCCCTGTCCGCTCACCTGCTCGACGGCCGAGCGGTCCTCGTAGGAGATCACGATCGACTCCGCCCCGAGGCCCTTCCGCGCCAGCGCCAGACCGACGCGCTCGCAGTTCGTCGAGTACGGCGCTCTGTAGATCGTGATCATCGGCCGGATCCTCCTCCGCCCTGGCCGCCGGGGCCAGACCGTTTTCGCATCAGCTCAATAAGCCGCGGCGATCGCGGGCCTGCGGCGCCGGGACCACCGCGAGCTCAGCGCGGATATGCAACGGCTCAGTCCGGGTCGTTGATCAGCCACACGCCCTCGTCTTGGAGGAGCAGGATGGAGCGTGGCTCGGGCGGCTCCTCGGGCAGCTTCACCACCGCTTCAACCCGGCCCTGGTTGCCGATTATCCGGACGCTCTTGATTCGCAACGAGAGCCCGGCAAAGCTCCCCGAGCCGCCAACCGAGAGCGCCTCGACGCAGCCTTTCGCCTCACGTCCCGTGAGCTCCGAGACGTTGGCCTGGACCTGCTCGCGGGCGTCGGTGGTCAGCCTCGAGCAGAACTCCCCCCACTCCCCCTGGCTTGCCGCGGCGAAGAAGCCCACGACCGTGTCCCGCGCCCGCTCGGACTCGGTCGGTGGGTCCGAGAAAGGACCGACATCGGCAATCGCGAGCGCCACGATCACCGCGCCGATCACTAGCAAGACGGCCGCGATCCGCCGCGCCCATGCCTCGCTCAGCCGACCGGAGGCCGCGGGCCGCTCGCGCTTCGGCCGCTCCGGTGGCACGGCCTCCTGGGGCTCCGACGGCACGGACGCGGCGGACTCCGCCGGCTTGCGCTCCGGCGCCTTTCCCCACC
>JACDBR010000290.1 GCA_013694825.1 Solirubrobacterales bacterium | reverse complement strand
CCAGTTGCTCGTCAAGGGTCCCGAGCGCGGGCCCGCAGTGGCAGCGATCCGAAGCGCGGTCGAGGCCGCCGCCACGTCCCGCCGGCTGCGCGGTGTCGCGGTCTCGGTCGACGTCGATCCTCAGTAGATGGCATCTAGACTCGCTGGGCGAATGTCAGGCCAGCATGGGGACACCGAGGTCCGTGAGCCCGATGAGGGCGACGAGCGCCCGATCGACGAGCAGCTCGACGATGACGAGCGCCGTCGGCGGGCGGCGGCACTGGCCGAGATCGTCACCTTCGGCAATCCGGCGCTGAAGTCGAGGGCCTCCGCGATCGATTCGTTCGGGCCCGAGCTCGAGCGTGAGGGCGAGCGCATGATCGCGCTCATGCATGACGCGATGGGCGTGGGCCTCGCCGCGAGCCAGATCGGAGTACTGCGACGCATGCTCGTCTTCCAGGCGGGGCCTGACGCAACGCCGCGTGCGATCGTCAACCCGGAGCTCGAGTGGCTCTCCGCCGAGGCCGAGGTGCTCGAGGAGGGATGCCTGAGCCTGCCACGGATCGCGGTCGACGTCGAGCGCTCGCTGCACGCCAGGGTGCGGGCGCGCGATCTTCAAGGCGAGCCCCTGACGCTCGAGGCCTCGGGCCTGGAAGCGCGGGTGCTCCAGCACGAGATCGACCATCTCGACGGGGTTCTGATGATCGATCGCACCAAGCGCTCGCAGCGACGCGCGGCGCTGCGGGCACTACGCGAGGGCACGGCCTACAGCCCGGACCTCGAGCCTGAGCCCGATGCCGAGCCTCAGCCGGACCCCGAGCCGGCTTGAGCCTCGTCTACCTGGGCACCTCGGCCTTCGCCGCCGCGGTGCTCCGAACGCTCGCGGGCTCCGCGGACCGTCCCTCGCTCGTCGTCACCCCGCCAGACCGCCGCCAGGGCCGCGGCCGGCGGATCGCCTCGCCGCCGGCAGCCGACGCGGCCCGTGAGCTGGGGATCGAGCTCCACCAGGCGCGAAGCGTCAATGACCCCGAGGGCTATGCGCCGATCCTCGACTCCGAAGCCGAGCTGGCGGTGGTCTGCGCCTTCGGCCAGCTGATCGCCGAGCCGCTGCTCACCGGGCTCGAGCTGCTGAACGTGCACCCCTCGTTGCTGCCGCGCTGGCGTGGGGCGGCGCCGATCGAGCGCGCGATCATGGCAGGCGACGAGCGGACCGGAACGGCGATCATGCGGCTGACCGAGGGCCTCGACTCGGGTCCGGTGGCCTTGACGGCGGAGATCGAGATCGGCCCACGGGAGGACTTCGGCTCGCTGGAGCCGCGGCTGGCGGCGCTGAGCGCGGAGCTCCTGCTCGAGGCGCTGGAGCTGCGCCGCCACGGCGGCCTGGTCTTCGAGCCTCAGGCCGAGGGCGGCGTGAGCTACGCGGAGAAGATCGAGCGTTCCGAGCGGCGGCTCGATCCGGTTCTCGCGGCCACGGAGCTGAACCTGCGGACTCGCGCCCTCAACCCCCACGTCGGCACCCACCTCGAGCTCGAAGGCGGCGGCCGGCTCGGGGTCCGCGCCGCGACGCCGTGGACGGGCCCCGCTCCGCCGACGGGCGAGCTCGCCGAGCTCGATGGCCGACTCGTGCTGGGTTGCGGCGAGGGGGCGCTCGAGCTCTTACGGGTCAGGCCCGTCGGCGGGCGCGAGATGGCGGGCGCCGACCTGCTCCGTGGCCGGGGCCTGCCGCGCTTGTCGCGGTGCCCGCACTAGCATCGCCTCGTGGCAGATGATCGCCCAGCTACCGCGGCAGGCGCTTGAGCGCGACCGGGAAGGCCGCCCTGCCGCGGCCGGGTTGCCCGTCCTGCGGCGAGCCCTGGCTTCGCCCGACCCAGCTTCCCGGGCGCTATCGCTGTGTCTTCTGCCTGCAGCGCTTCGAGCTCGTATCGCAGTGCTTCAACTGCGGCGAGCACCAGACGATCGTGCGGATGAAGGCCGACGAGGACCTGCTCTGCCAACAATGCGGCCACTCGATGCTGAAGCCGGTCTGAGCAGGTGAGCGACCGCTCCTCACCGCCGGCACCGGACGACCAGGTCACGCGAGGCCGACAGGTGCTCTCCGCCCCCGGCGCCCAGGTGGCGCCCTCGATCCTCTCCGCCGACTTCTCGCG
>JACDBR010000271.1 GCA_013694825.1 Solirubrobacterales bacterium | reverse complement strand
CGTCTGGAGACGCGAATCCGGACGATCGAACGTCGCGCGAAACGAATCACCACCGGCCAGGCCGAGCGGCTCAGCCGGCTCGAGCAGGCGGCCCGCGCCCACGACCCCGAGCGCACGCTCGAGCGCGGCTACGCGCTGGTCGAGGACGAGGCGGGACGGCCGCTCACCTCCGCCGCCGCGGCGCGCCGGCACGAGCGACTGGCCGTCCGCTTCGCCGATGATGCTGTCGCGGTGCGAACGGACGAGGACAAGCCGAGCGGTGGCGGCTGAGATGGGCGCTGCGGAAGCAGGGGGCATGGCGCAGAGCTACGAGACGGCGGTCGCCCGGCTCGAGCTGATCATCGCCCGCCTCGACTCAGGCGAGGCCGAGCTGCGAGAAACGCTCGAGCTCTGTCGCGAGGCCAAGGGCCTGATCGGCTTCTGCAAGGCCGAGCTCGACACCGTCTCAGGCGAGCTTCGCGAGCTCAAGCTCGACGAGCTCGTCGGCCAGCTCGAATCGCCGGCCGAGCCGAGCGACCAGCGCGACTAGCTCGAGCCCGCTCGACCCGCCAGCCCGCATGGGCCGGCGCGCCGCGCCTACGGCTGGTAGGGGATGAGGTTGGCCGGGATGATCTCCGGCTGGAAGGAGAAGACCTCCGGATCGCGCTGGTCGACCCTGACGCTCACCCACTGCACCTCGTTGCTCTGCGACTGGGGGTTGTCACCTGGCGTCTCGACCCGCGTGAACCCCTCGATCCGATTGCCGTTGGCGTCGAGCAGCGGCTTGTCGACGCGGAAGTAGTGAGAGTCGCCGTGGTCGAGCACCACGGGACCCGGGGGTCGCGCGTGGGCGCCCTGGTCGGGTCTGCCTGGTCGAAGCCCGGATTGGCCTGGGCGAAGAGCATCACCCCGGCTGAGCCGCGCCGCTCGGCACGCGCGAAGGTCTCGCGCAGCCCACTCGTTGGTCGCCGCGTCGCGTGCCGCCCACTCGACCGGATCGGGCGCGACGTCGCCGGAGCGGTTGTTGTCGGAGCCGACCACATGCAGCGTCGCGTAGGTGACCCGGGAAGGATCCGTCAACGACGACGGCGAGCGACGTGAAACGACCGCTTAACCCATTCTTCATCAGCTTCTTTGCTGAGCGCCCGAAGCTAAGTACATGGGATCCTCGGAGCTATCGGGCACGAACCAGGCTTTCGAGGGTGCGACTGCCGAGTGGCGACGCCGGCACTTCCGTCGCTCCGCACTGCGTGAGCGCTCGATCCGCTCAGGCGGGGTCGCGATCGACTTCCCCGATGGCTCGCCGATCGACTTCGCCCCGTCGCGGCTCGGCGATGAGCAGCGCCGTACGGGTGAGCTGCTCGAGCGGCTGCTCGACGGCTCCGGAGTTCCGATCCTCCACGGCCGCCGGATCCCTGGCACGGGGACGGTGGTCGACCACATCGCGATCGGCCCGACCGGCATCAGCTTGATCCAGACCGGCGATCGATCTGGCGCGGCCCGCGTGCGGCGTCGGCGCCTGATGGTGGGCGGGGAGGACCAGACGGGGCTCGTCGCGGGGGTGGTCGACCAGCTCGCGCTCGTCCGGCCCCTGCTAGAGGACGCTCGGCTTGGCTGGGTCCCGCTACACGGGGCCCTTTGCTGCATGGGCTTCGAGGCCCCGCCGATCTTGGGCCGGCTGCGGGTCAGCAACGTGACCGTCGAAGGCCCGCGACCGCTCGCGCGAATGCTGCGATCTCAGGGACCGCTCAGCGATGACGAGGTCGGCCCGGTCGCCGACTCCGTCGCCCGCTGCCTGCCGCCGGTCTGAGCGGCGAGCGCCCCGTTTCGGCGCACTCTCTGACGCGGCGGCCAATTCGCCTTCGGGCGCACCGCGAGCTAGACCACATTTCGCAGCCGGCGGCTCATGGCCGCGCCGGAGGCGCCGAAGCGAGCGCACAGCCCGTTGAACTCCTGGTCGCGCGTGTACTCGGCGCGGATTAGGTGGGCCGGCATCATCAGCGCCGCGGCGAACACGTTGGCCTCCTGCTCGCCGACCGGTAGAGGCGGGCGGGCGCCGGCGTCCTCCGGCTCGGCCGGCTCGACCTGAGCGCGGCGGCAGAAGAGCGACTGCTGTCCCGTGCGGTGCATCACCCAGTGGCCGAGCTCGTGGCCGATCGTGAAGCGACGCCTTCCCGGCCACTCCCGCGCCTCGGCGCGGTTGACCCAGATCTCACCGCGCGCCGCCAGCAGCAGGCCGGACAGCGTCTGGCCCGCCGCCGGCTCCGGACAGCCGGGCGCGCGGCTGAGGTCGGCGACGTCTCGCACCAGCAGTCCGAAATGTGAATCGACGATCGCCTCGACGGGCACCGGCAGCTCGTCTCCGTTCCAGATCCAGTCGGGCACCGTGGCGAGCACGCCCTCGGCCCGCGCCTCGATCTCGGCCTGCTCGGCGGCGTCCATTCGGCCTAGCTCGGGCGGCCGCCGCGAAACAGCTCGTCGACCTCGTCCCAGTCGCGCTCGTCCGGCGCCGGCTCGTAGCCGATCGCCTCCTCGGCCGCCTTCGCCTCCTCGCCTGGGGACGCCTGGCCCGGCGCCGAGGGGTCCGCCGTGGCATCAGCATCCTCCACCGAGGCGGCGTAGCGCGGGTCGGGCTCGGCGGTACGGGCGAACGTCGCGCCGGGTGACGCCGGCGGAGCCGCGGCGCCTCCCGCCCGCCTCAGCAGCTCGGCGCTCTCGCTCAGGATCGCGGCCAGCGCGTCGATCACGCGGTCGGAGACCCCGGCCGGCGAGAGCAGTCCCTGCTCCATGCGGTGGTAGTAGAGGCCGACCTTCTCCTCCTTGGCGGCGGGCAGATCGAGCGCCTTGGCGAGGGCGCTGACTAGTGCGTCGCGGCGTAGCTGGGCACGATTTCGAAGCCGCGGCAGCAGGGTCGACCAGGTCGGGAGTTGTTCTCCCTCGCCGGCGGGCTCTCGCGAAGCCTTGCCAAGCAACTGCTCGAAGCGCTCGATTAGTGCTTCCGAGCGCGAGCCCGCGAAGCCCTCGGGATCCCAGCGCCGTCCAGGAGCCCGGTCGAGGTAGGCGTCGATCAGCGCTTCGAGCTCGGCGCGCTCGATCCCCTCGACCTGGTTGAGGTAGTGGCGCGGGTCCACCTCGCCGCCGGCGCGGTGGGCGGCGGTGAACTCGCTGATCAGCCGCTCGACCGCGTCCTCGGACTCCGCGGACCCCCCGCTCACAGGCCGCCTCCTTCCTCGACCTCGCGCCGCAGCTCCTTGCGAAACCGGCTGGCGATCTGGTGCACGTTGGCCTCGGTCATCGGCTGCTCGAGCTCGTCGGCGAACTCCTCGTTGACGAGCTCCGCGGTCTCGCGCGCGGTGTCGCGGTCGAGCAGGTTTCGGACGATGACGCGGCGATGCACCGCCGGGAGCTTGGCCAGCACCGCGTCGAAGAAGACCGAGCCGAGCACGCTTTCCTCGTGTCCGGGCACGGTGACGATCCCGCTCCGGCCGAGCTCGTCGTCGCCCTCGTGCTCCTCGGCGAGCGGGATAGTCTCGAGGCGGCGCTTGCGGTAGTAATCGGCGATACGCCGCTGGAGCAGGGTGCGAAGCAGGGAACGCAGCTCGCCGATCGACTCGCCGCGGTGCTCCATCTCGAGCGCCGTGAGGATGACATCGTCGGCGATCTCGGCGGCGACGTCGTCGGAGGCCTTGAGGCGCGCGCGCAGCTCGACCTCGCGATGGTGGCGGTGAACGAGGATCTGCCTGGCGCGTCGCTCCGCCGCGGCCTCGCCGACCTGGCGCGCCGCACGGATCTGGGCGATGAGCTCCTCATCGGAAAGGCTGTCGAGCTCGATGTCGCTGAAGTCACGGAAGATGGCCAAGTTCGCCTGGTGCCTGCTCGCTGGTCGCGGTCGCGGGCTCGTAGCTGACGAGCACGGGCCGCAACATATCCGCCCGGGAGCTACGAGCGGTCCAACCGGACCGCACTTTCTGCCCTCTGAGCAGGCCCTTCGCGCCTTGTGACTCGGCGGCGCAACCAAAGTTTGATGGTTGCGAATCGCCCAGCGTGGTAGGTGAACGATGGTGGGAGCCGACCGCAACACCGACGGGCTCGCTCCCGATTCGCCGGGCTTCATGGTCCTCGAGCCGGGGACCACGCTTCGCAATGGGCGCTACCGGCTGATCAACAGGCTGGGCTCCGGCGGCATGGCCGCCGTCTGGCTGGCCGAGGACGAGCTGCTGGGCCGCAAGGTCGCGGTCAAGCTGATGTCGGAGGTCATCGCCGAGGAGCCCGCCTGGCTGGAGCGCTTCCGGCGCGAGGCGCGAGTCGCCGCGGCGCTGTCTCACCCGAACCTGGTCGACGTCTATGACTTCGAGCCCGACGCGCCGCGCCCATACCTGGTGATGGCCCACGTGCCGGCCGGGACGCTGGCCCAGCGGCTCGAGAAGGACGACGTCCCAGAGCCGCGACGCCTCGCCTCGGAGCTGCTCGCCGCGCTCGCGCACATGCACGCCAACGGCGTCATGCATCGCGACGTCAAGCCCTCGAACGTGATGCTGGGCGCCGACGGCGCCGCGCGGCTCGGCGACTACGGGATCTCGCGCCCCCGCGACGCGCCCGCGGTGACGGCGACCGGGCAGGTGCTCGGCTCGGCCCGCTACATGGCGCCGGAGGTGATGAGCGGCGAGCCCTCCGACGAGCGTTCGGACATCTACTCGTGCGGCGTCGTCTTGGAGGAGGTGCTGACCGGGCGCCCCGATCCCGAGCTGGCGCCGCTGGTCGAGCGGATGACCCGCGACGAGCCGACCGAGCGGCCGGACTCGGCGAGGACGCTGCGGCGCGAGCTCGAGCGCTTCGAGCCCTCGCAGCCCTCCGTATCGGACCGCACCGCCCCCACC
>JACDBR010000153.1 GCA_013694825.1 Solirubrobacterales bacterium | reverse complement strand
ACCGACTTCTCGACCCGCCAGCCCTATCCCGACGCTCGTCGCGCGATCGCCGCCGGCGCGACGGTCGCGGTCGCCACCAACACCAACCCGGGCTCGAGCTTCACGACCTCGATGCCCTTCTGCATCGCCCTGGCCGTGCGCGAGCTCGGGATGACGATCGAGGAGGCGCTGCGGGCGGCGACCCGCGGCGGCGCCGAGGCACTTCGGCGCGACGACATCGGCCGGCTCGCTCCCGGCTCGCGCGCCGACGCCGTCCTGCTCGAGTCGCCCTCCTACACCCACCTGATCTACCGCCCCGGCGTGCCGTTGACCCGGGCGACGCTCGTCGGCGGCGAGGTGGTCTTCGGCGTCGTCTGAGCGGGGCCCGGCTGAGACGAGCGGCGGCCACCGGCCACCGGTTACGCCCTTGCGAAGCGGCGGCACGCCGCCGCGTCGGCGGATCCGGGCACGCGCTTCATGCAAATCGCGGAATAACGGTCCTCCGGCCACGCTTTCGGCCCCGGTTCCGTCCCGGCGAGGGCTAGACCCAGTTCTCGGTTTGAGCGTTCGCATGCCCGCAGGGGAAACACGCTTCATCTTCATCACCGGCGGCGTCGTCTCATCCCTCGGCAAGGGCATCGCGGCGGTCTCGATCGGGCGCCTGCTGGTCAGCCGGGGCTTCCGGGTGCAGCTGCAGAAGTTCGATCCCTACATCAACGTCGATCCCGGGACGATGAGCCCGTTCCAGCACGGCGAGGTCTTCGTCGGCGTGCTGGCGCTGGGCCTGCGAGCGGGCGAGCAGTTCGATCGGATCCCGACGGGCTCGGGTGGCGGCGGCGGCGTAGGAGTTGGGTGTCGTCATCGGTCGCTCAGGCCGCGTCTCGATCGGCGAGCGAGCGATGACCACGGATCCAACTCTGAAGCTCGACGTAGACGCCTTCGAGCCCGTCGCGTCGAGCGCGCCTGACCTCGGCTGCCTCCTGCTCGGGCGTCTGCTTGTCGCCGAACCGCCAGGTCGCGGCCGGGTTGACGAGCCGTTGCTCTGATCGGCGGCGCTTGCGCTCGGCTCGCTCGTGGGCACGGCGAGCCTTCGGGTCTTCGGCCAGTCGATCACCGATCAGCTCGAAGGCTTCGGCTCGGCTGATCGTCGTCGGGAAGGTCCGGCCGGTCTCGGTTGCGATCCGGCGAAGGACGGCGAGCTGTCTCGGCGTCGCCGGCCCTGAGCGCGGGTGGGTCGAGCGGGATCGGTTCGGTGCGGTCCTCTGCGGCATGTTGCCTCCTGGTGGGTGCGGACGGGAAGTGCCGTCCCCTCTGCTCTCGCAAGGGTTAGACGGCTTCTCTCTCGCGCTCTCGCCACCAAGCGGGTGCCACCCGCTCTGCCTCGGCTCCCTACAGCGAAGTACCGGTCCTAGTGCCTTTCTCGGGCGGTGAAGCCTCCGAGCGACGATCCCGTCCGGGCCCTTCGCCTGTCCCTAGCCGCTTCGTACTGCGTGCTCGTTTGCGGCCACGTTGGACGACGTTGGCTTGCTACGTCCCTCCGGGTCAATGATCCCGATGAGCGCGTTTGGGGCCGGGCTACCGGCCGTGGGCGGGCTACCCTGCCCGGCCCTCCCAGGCCCAGCGGACCGGTCGCGCCGAGCGAAGGTCGGCCGTACGGGTCGTGAGGGCAGGCCCAATCGGAGCCCTGCCGTTGGTGGCCGGCGCCAACCCGGTGGGGAAGTCGCAACCGCTTTCGCCGCTACGGTTCATGCGTCGGCCCTGCCTGGGCGATCTTGGACGCAGCGGCGGGAGTATGGTGCCCGCCGCTCGTCGTTTTGCGGTCCGGCCAGGAGCTGCTCGAGGGCGTGGCGGGGAACTCGGAGCGAACGTCCGATTCGCACGCTCGGGATCTCGCCGCGCCGGGCGGCCTCGTAGGCCGCGGTGCGACCGATCGCCAGCAGTTCGGCGGCCTGCTCGACGGTGTAGACGAGCGGCTCTGTCATCGGCCGGCCTTCGTGTAGGGGCAAATCCTTCGACATTTCTCGAAGCTCGAGAACTAGGGCAAGTCGAGCGAGCGCGTCGACGGACGGCCTCGCGATTCCGCGCTCGATCCGCGAAAGGTGGGCGGCGTCTATGTCGGCCAGCTTTGCGACCTCGTTGAGGCCGAGGCCGCGGGCTACGCGAGCGCCCCGCAATGGTGTGTCCATATGTTGACTCGTCAACTGCACGACAAACACCATAGCGCGTGGGATCAAATGTGTGGCGGACTCATCTAGCCGTTTGTTGATTCAGACGCTATGCTCGCGACATGCCACCACCCACGACGCCGAATCAACTCGTCGCCTACAACCTCCGCCGCGCTCGGACTCGTCGCGGCTGGACTCAAACCGAGGCCGCCGAGAGGCTCGAGCCGTTCCTGGGCGCCCGCTGGTCGAAGGCGACGTACTCAGCCGCAGAGCGCTCCGTCGCCGGCGAGCGGGTGCGCCAATTCACGGCCGGTGACCTCTACGCCTTCGCGCGCTGCTTCGAGCTGCCGCCGGCCTTCTTTCTCGCACCGTCTCCGTCCGTCGAGCAAATCGCCCCGGCCGATGCCGCGAAGACGACGAGCCGCGAGGAGGCGTTCGAGCTCCTCTTTGGTCTCGACGAGGACGCGCAGAACATCTTGGTCGGCGACGTGCTCGAGCTATCCGCGCAAACGACCCGCGCGCTCATTGCCTGGCGGGCCGGTTGGGCTCAGGCCGCGGAGAAGCGCCAGCGTTCCCTCGACGAGCTGTTCGGCGCCCGCGACACCGGGATCGACAACTAGTGAGAGGCCACGTCCGCAAGCGCGGCACCAAGTGGGTCGTCGTCGTCGACGTCGGCCGCGACGAGTCGGGAAAGCGCCTTCGAAAGTGGCACTCGGGCTTCGAGCGCCGCAAGGACGCCGAGCGCGCCCTGACCGAGATCCTCGGGCGGCTCGAGGCGGGCGCCTACGTTGAGCCGGCGGCGCTCACCCTCGGCGGCTTTCTCGCCGACGAGTGGCTGCCGGCGATGCGCGCGAGCCTGCGCCCGCTGACGCTCGAGAGCTACTCCATGATCGTGCGCACCCGGATCGCGCCCGAGATCGGTCAGGTCCGGTTGCAGCGGTTGACGCCGGGTGCGCTAAACGCGCTGTACGCGACGCTCGGCGAGCGGCTCTCGCCGCGCTCGGTTCGCTACACGCACGCCGTCCTGCGCCACGCGCTCGTCGACGCCGTGCGCTGGCAGCGACTCGCGCGAAACGTCGCCGACGCGGCCGAGCCGCCCTCGGCGAAGGCGGCGAAGGCGCAGGCGATGCAGACGTGGAGTGCCGAGCAGCTCGCGGCTTTCCTCGAGCACGTAGGCGACGATCGCCTCTATGCCGCTTGGCGGCTGGCGGCGATGACCGGGCTTAGGCGTGGCGAAGTGCTCGGTCTGCGCTGGCGCGACCTAGACCTCGAGGCGGGCCGGCTCGCCGTGGTGCAAACGCTCGTCGGAGAGCGCACCTTCTCGCAGCCGAAGACCGACCACGGCCGGCGCAACGTCGCGCTCGATCCGGTCACGGTGACGGCGCTTCGCACTCATCGCAAGCGCCAGGCTGCCGAGCGGCTCGCCCTCGGGCCGGCCTACCGCGACGAGCAGGAGCTCGTGTTCTGTCGCGAGGACGGCGAGCCGCTGTGGCCGCAGAGCTTCTCGCGGAGCTTCGAGCGCCACGCGAAGGCGGCCGGCCTGCCGGCGATCCGAGCCCACGATCTACGCCATACCCACGCGACGCTCGCCCTGGCGGCCGGGATACACCCGAAGGTCGTCTCCGAGCGCCTCGGCCACGCCAGCGTTGGGATCACGCTCGACATCTACTCGCACGCGACGCCGGCGATGCAGGCCGACGCCGCTAACAGGGTCGCCGCGCTGCTCGAGCCTTAGACCTCCGAATCCTCCGGGTTGCAATCGGGTTGCAATTCCGAGTGTTTCGGTGAGCGTCCCGGTCGGTGGCTAGCCGGGATCTGGCTCTACAGGCGGGGATTCAGAGGCACCGCTACGGGGATTCGAACCCCGGTTTCCGGACTGAGAATCCGGCGTCCTAGTCCCCTAGACGATAGCGGCGTGGACGCCGCTGAAGATAGCAACGAGGGGGCGAAATTCGCCGGTCCGAATGCGGCTGAGAGGACTCGAACCTCCACGTCCCGAAGGACACGACGACCTGAACGTCGCGCGTCTGCCAAATTCCGCCACAGCCGCCGGAGGTGCGAAAGCCAGTGACTCTCGCCCGCCCAACGGCGATCGACTCTAGCTCTTGCGGACATCACTTCGGGTTCGCCCGGCTTGAGCTCAGCCGTGGGCGAATGGGCGGTCGGGCCTGCGCGCCCCGCGTGACGAGAGGATCGCGCGGGTGCAGCGGTCGGCTCGGCTTCGAGGTTGTTGCCCTTGGAGGGCACGAAGGCGACGGGTCGGGCGGAGGGAGGTCGGGGGATGACTCACATTGAACGGCAAACGGCCCGGAAGCCGTGCGGACTTCCGGGCCATTGACCGATCTACGTATGTACGGCGACTGCTACTAGCGGCGTCCTCCGCCGAAGCCGTTGAGCACGGCGAGACCGTCGTAGTTGGTGCCCGACAGGGAGATCCCCGTGTCCGACGCCCTGCCGTTGCGGTCGAACCTCAGCTCGTAGAGCTTCGCCCGTCGGGTACTGCAGATTCGGGTCCTGGGTCGTGTCGCCGTTGTCGACGTTCACGCGCAGGTTCTGCTCCTGGTCGGAGGTGATCCGCAGGCGATCGACCGACGGGTTGAAATCGACCCCGAAGGAGTCGCCTGCGGCTCTGGACGACGCTCGTTCGCTTCGACTCCGACTACCACACCCACTTCACGTGCAACGTCCGGCGGATCGTCGACCATCCGAACATCAACCCCGACCCGGATCGTCCCGGTCGGGCCGGTGATCGACTGGGATCAACCGCACGGCGTGCGGTGCTCGGAGGCAAGCCGCTCCCGCTCTGAGCCGAACCGGGAGCCGCTTCGAGTCTGCCACTTGCCGCAACGCCTGGCACTCATCAGGTCCGACGGGCCCGCCACTATCCGGGAGCTCGCCGGAATCCGGGAGAGCGGCAGGATCGGGGACCCCAGGATCACGGGGAAGGGTGAGGGAGCAAAGGCTATGAAGGTCGGACTAGTGCTCGGAGCCGGTGGGATCCAGGGCGGCGCCTGGCTGGTCGGCGGACTCGACGCGCTCGCAGGCGAGACCGGCTGGGATCCAGCGAGCGCCGAGCGGATCGTCGGCACCTCGGCCGGCTCGATGATCTCGGCACTGCTCTGCGGCGGTGTGCCGCCGTGGTTCATGGTCGCCCACTCGCGCGGCGAGCGCTTCGACGGGGTAGTCGACGCCACCGGCCGCCCGGCCGCCGACGCCGACCGTTCGGGAGGTGGAGTGTTCGCCTACGACCGCGGCGCGCTTCCGATCTTCCCCGGCTCGCTCGGTCTGATCGGCCACAGCCTGCGCCAGCCGCTTCGCCACACCCCGGCCGCCCTGATGGCGGGCTGGGCTCCGCGGGGCGTGGTCTCGACCGACTCGCTGCGTAAGCAGGTGCGCCACGTCGTCCCCGCCGGCTGGGCTCCCCACCCCGAGCTCTGGGTAGTCGCCTGCGACTACGCGACCGGTCGGCGGGTCCCGTTCGGCCGCGCAAGCAGCCCGACCGCGGACCTAGCCGACGCCGTCGCCGCCTCGTGCGCGATCCCGAGCTTCTACCGCCCGGTCGAGATCGGCGGCCGTCTCTACGTCGATGGGGGCATGTACTCGACTTCCAACCTGGACGTCCTGCGCGGCGAGGAGCTCGACCTGGTGATCTGCCTCAACCCGACGTCCTCACTGCATCCGACCAGAGCCTGGAACCCGCTCGAGCGGCTCGCCGGGAACTTCCGCGACGCGTCCGGCCGTCGGCTCGGCAACGAGGCCAAGAAGCTGCGCCGGCTCGGGACCGAGGTCATCCTGATCCAGCCGACCGGCGAGGACCTCGAGGCGATGGGCCCCAACCTGATGAGCCGCCGAAGCCGTGACCGGGTGATCGAGGTGGCCCGCCGCACGGTGGCCGCTCAGCTCGCGGAGCCTGGAATCGCCGAGTTGCTGGCCGAGCTGCCGCAGGGTGAGGCTGAGCGGGTTCGCCGTCCCGACGGGCCGCCGAGCGAGTGGACGGCGCTGGTCGGCCCTCAGAACGGCTCCGGCGCGCAGGTCCGCGGCTCGTCCGCGTCGCGCTCCTGAGGCTTCCGACCGAGCGGCCTCAGACGAGGCATTGGACGGTCTTCGCAATCGCAGGCATGGCGCACGGACCCATGCCGTGTCAGATTTGACCGGTGAGGCGTTGGATCGGATACGTGCTGGGCGGGGCGATCGCCCTCGCGCTGCTCGCCGCGGTGCTCTCGCAGCTCCTGCTCCCTTCGCTGATCGAGGACGAGATCGAGCAGCGCCTGACCGCCGAGGGCGGCAGCGCCGCGGCCTCCGTCTCCGCCTTCCCCGCCGCTCGACTGCTGGTCAACGACGGCGGCTCGGTCCTGGTCAGCGGCAACGACCTCGACTTCCCGCTCGACGAGGAGATCGACTCCGGAGCCTTCGATCGGCTCGACGGCTTCGAACGGGTCGAGATCGAGCTCGCCGACTTCACCGCGGGCCCGTTTGCGATCGACTCGCTCTCGCTGCGGCGCGAGGGCGAAGGCCCTTACGAGCTCGACTCGAGCGGCCAGACCGACGCCCGCCAGCTCGCCCGATATGGGGCCGATTTCCTCGACGTCCCCGGTGCCGGGCTACTCGGATTCCTCCCCGGTGACCTCGGAACCGAGCCCGTGCCGATCGAGCTCGACATGGAGCTCGCCTCCGAGGACGGCCGGATAGTCGTGACCTCGGGCGAGAGCAGGATCGCCGGCTTCTCGACCGGCCCGCTCGCCCAGCTGATCACGGCGGCGATCGTGGTTCGCCTCTGACCTTCGCCACCGTGCCGGCCTCGCGACGCCCGGATGGCGACCGCCCTAGCCGGTCTCGACGAGCGGCTCGGAGCGAAGCGTGCGGCGCAGCGTGAAGTAGGCGAGCGCTCCGGGCAGCATCGGCAGCCAGAAGGCGAAGCCGCGATAGGCGAGCACAGCGACGAGCGCCAGGCCTCCCGGAACTCCGAAGCCGATCAGGGCGGCGATCGTCGCTCCCTCGACCCCGCCGACGCCGCCGGGCAGCGGGATCAGGTTGCCGAGCTGACCGACGAAGTAGGCCAAGACCACGACGGCCACGTTCGGCGAGCCCCCGAAGGCGTGAAAGCAGGCCCACAGCGTCGCGATGTCGAACGCCCACCAGCCGATCGCCCCCGCCGGGACGCGCCAGTCGCGGCTTCGCACGAGGCCGATCGCGCCGCGAACCCCAGCGCCCAGTGTCGCCGGCACGGTGGCCAGGTAGCGCGCGACCCGAGCCAGGCGCGGGCGCCGCGCCGCGAGCGACTCGAGCCAGGCCGGGAGGTCACGCGGTGCCAGGGTGAAGGCCAGCGCGATCACGATCACGCCCGTGGCCAGCAGCGCCGGGACGATCGTGAGGCTGAACGGCGCCGACCCGGGCAGCAGGCCGGTGTAGAGCGCCACCCCGACGATCACCACCGCACCCATGAAGACCGCGTACTGGAGCACGAGGAAGGCGGTCAGCCGCCAGGCGATGTCCCGAGCCGCCATCCCAAGCCGGCTGACGCCCCAAGCGATGAACGCGATCCCCCCGGCTCCGCCCGCGGCGAGGAGTCGGGTCGCGACCACCCCGCCCAGGGAGATCTCATAGCTCGCCCGCCACGAGATCCCGCGCTCACCGGCTCCAAAGACGGCCCGGAAGAGCAGCACGTAGGAGGCGAAGGAGAGCATCTCCAGCACCAGCGCCAGCGCCAGCCAGGCCGGGCTTCCCTGCTGAATCCGGTCCCAGGTCCGCTCGAGGCCCGCCAGGTTGGGGGCTAGGAAGTAGAACGCCGCGATCGCGACCGGGACGAAGGCCAGCAGCAGGATCATGCGCTTGCGATTCAGCAGCGGGCTCGACTGGCCGGGCTCGGGCTCGGGCGCCGGCGAGGGAGCGTCGGCCCCCGTACCGGTTGCGACGGCCCGGGCTCGAGTCTCGGTGACCGAGTCGTCCGTCATCGCGCGCTGGAGTCTAGGTCGCCGCACGGGCCGGAGTCTCCCCCCTGTCCCGGCGATCCGGCCGCGAGCCCGCGAACCTCGGCCCAAGCGCGGCGACTGAAAGGATCGACCGGTGCGAACGGTGGTGATCTCCGACCTCCACCTCTCGGCTGGCCGAGACGGCGACCTGCTGCGCGCCGAGGGCGCCCGCGAGCGCCTCTGGGAGGCGATCGAGGATGCCGACCGCGTCGTCCTGCTGGGCGATGTCGTCGAGCTCCGCGATCGGCCGATCGCCGACGCGATCGAGCTCGCGGCCCCGTTCCTGGGCGAGCTGCGCTCCGTGCTACCCGACGCCGAGCTCCTCCTGGTCGCGGGAAATCACGACCACCGCTTCGCGGAGGACTGGCTCGAGGCACGAGCACTCGAGTCCTCCGAGCCGCTCGGCCTCGAGCACCGCGCGGCGCCGAGCGGCGTGCTCGAGCGCCTGACGGCGAAGGCCGGGGTGGAGCTCGAGCTCGTCTACCCCGGCCTCTGGCTGCGCGAGGACGTCTACGCCACGCATGGCCACTACCTCGACCGGCACCTGACCGTCCCGACCTTCGAGCGGCTTGGCCTCGCCGCCGTCGAGCGCGTGCTCGGCTTCCCCCCGGGCGGGCCAGATCCACTCGACCCGCCCGACGGACCGGCCACCTCTCCGGAGGAATACGAGCAGCTCGGCTCGCCCGTCTATGCGCTGCTCTACGAGCTCGCCCAGTCGGGCACCGGCGCTCGGCGGGGCGCCGCCAGTCCGTCGGCTCGTATCTGGGCCCTGGTCGGAGGCGGAGACACCCGAGCCGCTCGGATGCGCGGCTGGCTGCTCGGCTCGGTTGCAGTTCCCGGCGCCGTCGGCGCCGCCAACCGGCTCGGTCTCGGCCCCGTCAGATCCGACCTCTCGGCCCGGGGCATCACTGAGGCCGGGCTCGAAGCGATGCGCGAGGTGGTCGCGCGGCTTCGGATCGGCGCCGACCACGTGATCTTCGGCCACACGCATCGACGCGGTCCACTCGGTGAGGAGAGCGGCTGGCGGACGACGGCCGGGACCAGGCTCTGGAACACCGGTAGCTGGGTCCACCTGCCCACCGTGCTCGGCAGAGCCGCCTCGGAGAGCCCGTACTGGCCCGGAACGGTCGCGGTGCTGGGCGACGCGGGCCCGCCGCACCTCGAGCACGTGCTCGACGACCTCGACCGCGACGACCTCGCCGAGCTCCGACCCGACGGCGGTCGCGGCGCCGAGCGCGTCTCCGAGTCGCAGATCCCGCCCGAGACGACGCTGCCGGGAGAGCCGATCTAGCGAGGGCGCTGTAGCTTGGCGCCGGGCAATGGCCGAGGCGGAGAATCTGCTGCTGATCGCGCTGATCGCCGTCCTGGCGCCGATCATCGCCGACCTGACGCCGGCTATCAGGCTTCCCGTCGTCGTCGCGGAGGTAGCGATCGGGATCGTCGTCGGGCCCTCCGTGCTCGACCTGGTCGGGACCGACGTGCTGATCGAGACGCTGGCGGTCTTCGGGCTCGCCTTCCTCTTCTTCCTCGCCGGCCTCGAGCTCGACTTCGAGCGAATCGGGGGCCGCCCACTGCGGCTCGGGGCGGCCGGCTGGGTCTTCTCGCTCGCCCTCGGCATGACGATCGCGCTGCTGCTCGGCATGACGGGGGTGATCGACTCTCCGGTCCTGGTAGGCCTGGCGCTGACGACCACCGCGCTGGGCACGCTGATGCCGATCCTGCGCGACGCCGGCGTGCTCGCCGATGACGCCGGCCCGTTCGTCGTCGCCGCCGGCGCCGCGGGGGAGTTCCTGCCGTTGGTCGGGCTTTCGGTGATCGTCGCTATCGAGTCAGGCGAGCCATGGAAGTCGGCACTGCTGCTGGCCTTCGGCCTGATCGCCCTGGCGACGGCGGCGATCGCGGTCGGCGCCCAGCCGCGCCGGATCGTGCGCCTGGTCGGCACGACGATGCATTCGAGCGCACAGCTAGCGGTGCGGCTCGCCGTCTTGTTGCTCGTCGCGCTGGTCGCCCTCGCCGCGGACCTCGGCCTGGACCTGGTGCTGGGCGCATTCACCGCGGGGCTGATCGCCGGCCTGGTGGTCAAGGGCGACGAGCACGCCGCCGCCGAGCTGCGATCGAAGCTGGAGGCGGTCGGCTTCGGCTTCCTGGTGCCGATCTTCTTCATCACGACCGGGATCGACTTCGACCTCGACCTGCTGCTCGCCGACCCGGCCGCGCTGGCGCTCGTGCCGGGCTTCGCCGTGCTCTTCCTGGCCGTCCGCGGAGCTCCGGTCTACCTGCTGTATCGCAGCCGCGACCTCTCGCCCGGGGAGCGGCCGTCGCTGGCGCTCTTCTCGGCTGCAGCGCTGCCGCTCCTGATCGCGATCACCGCGCTCGGCGTCGAGACCGGAGCGATGTCGAAGTCCGAGGCGCTGAGCCTGGTCGGGGCGGGAATGCTCTCGGTGATGTTGTTCCCGATCCTCGCCATGGCACTGCGGCCCAGGCCCCCCGAGGACGGCGTGGCAGACTGACGCCGGTGCGCGCTCTGGCGATCACCCACGCCGACGACGGCGGCTCCGGCGTCTTCGCGGACGCTGCGATCGAGGCCGGCTGGGAGCTCGACGTGTGGCGGATCTTTGCGGAGCCCGAGCCCCCTGCCGAGCCGCTTGGCTACGGCGCGGTGCTGAGCTTCGGCGGGGCGATGAACACGCACGAGAAGGAGCTCTTCCCATGGCTCGAGGATGAGCGGCGTCGGCTGACCAGCCTGCACGAGGCAGGGGTGCCGCTGCTCGGCGTCTGCCTCGGTGCCCAGCTCGTCTCCGAGGCGGCCGGCGGCAGCCCCGGGCGCTCAGCCGATCCCGAGATCGGCTGGTACGAGGTGGAGCTCTGCGATCCTGGCCGCGAGGACCCGCTGCTCGGCGGAATGCCCGCCAGCTTCGAGGCCTTCGAATGGCACTCCTATGAGTGCCGTCCGCCGACCGGCGCGGTGACGCTTGCCCGCAGTCCAGCCTGCATCCAGGCCTACCGGATCGGCTCGACGACCTATGGCATCCAGTTCCACGCCGAGGTCACGGCGAGCGACGTCGCCGCGTGGCTCGACCAGTACGAGACCGACCCCGACGCGATCCGGCTCGGGGTCGATCCCGGCGTTCTCGGGCCCGAGAACGAGCGGCGGATGCCGGCCTGGAACGAGCTCGGCCGCGGCTTCTGCCGCCGCTTCCTCGACCTCGCCGCGGCGAGCCGCGACGTGCGCGCTCAGTCCGGGGTGATGTAGGCCGACGAGAGCCCGCCGTCGACCATGAACGACGACGCGGTTATGTAGGACGAGTCGTCGCTGGCCAGGAAGAGCGCCGCCTGGGCGATCTCGCGGGCCTCGGCGAAGCGCCCCATCGGCAGGTGGACGAGCCGCCGCGCGGCCTTGCGGGGATCGCTCAGGAACAGCTCTCGAAGCAGCGGCGTGTCGACCGGCCCCGGGCAGAGCGCGTTGACGCGCACGCCGCGACGCGCGTACTCGACCCCCAGCTCACGCGAGAGCGCCAGCACCGCTCCCTTCGAGGCGGTGTAGGAGATCTGCGAGACGGCGGCGCCCATCGTCGCGGCGAACGACGAGGTGTTGACGACCGAGCCCCCGCCGGCCGACAGCAAGTGCGGGATGCCGTGCTTGCAGCACAGGTAGACGCTTCGCACGTTGATCCGCTGCACGCGCTCGAAGACCTCCAGCGGCTCCTCGGTGATCGTCGTGTCGTCGGGCGGGTTGATCCCGGCGTTGTTGAACAAGACGTCGATCCGCCCGTACTCCTCGACGACCCGCTGGTAGGTCTCGGCGACCTGCTGCTCATCGGAGACGTCGGCGCTGAGCGCCAGGTCGCCGACCACCCCCGGCGCCAAGTCGATTCCGGCGACCGTCGCCCCCTCGGCCATGAACAGGCGAGCGCTCTCGGCGCCGATGCCGCTGGCGGCGCCCGTGATCACGCAGACCTTGTCGTCGAGACGACCCGCCATCAGGACTCGTCCGCCGACCCAGGGGCCGCCGGCTCCGCCGCGCCCGACGGCGGCTCGGGTGCCGGGCTCGGCAGCCCGGTGGCGTAGAAGACGTTCTTGACCTCCGTGTAGTGATCGAGCGCGTCGGGCCCGAGCTCGCGCCCGTAGCCTGACTGCTTGAAGCCGCCGAACGGCGTCGCGACGCGCACCGAGCTGTTGGAGTTGATCGAGAGCACCCCCGTGTCGATCGCGCGCGCGACGCGCAGCGCGCGGGCGCCGTCGCGGGTCCAGATCGAGCCCGAGAGGCCGTAGATCGTGTCGTTTGCGAGGCGCACCGCCTCCTCCTCGCCCGAGAACGGGATCACGCAGGCGACCGGCCCGAAGATCTCCTCGCGTGCGGCGCGGTCGTCGTTCGTCGCCGGCCCCAGCACGGTCGGTGGATAGAAGAAGCCGGCTCCCTCCGGCGCCTCGCCGAGGATCGCGACCGGCAACGACCCGTCGACGTAGGCCGAGACCTCTTCGCGGTGCGAGGCCGAGATCAGCGGCCCCATATCGGTCGCCTCGTCGAGCGGGTCGCCGACGCGAAGCTCGGCCACCGAGCGCTCGAGGGCGGCCATGAAATCGTCGAGCACCCCGCGCTCGACGAGGATCCGCGAGCGCGCGCAGCAGTCTTGGCCCGCGTTGCCGAAGACCGCCGAAGGCGCCGCGGCCGCCGCCGCATCGAGGTCGGCGTCGCCGAAAACGAGATTGGCCGACTTCCCACCCAGCTCGAGCGTCACCCGCTTGATCGTCGCGGCGGCGCCGGCAGCGATTCGGCGCCCGACCTCGGTCGAGCCGGTGAACGCGACCTTGGCGACATCGGGGTGCTCGACGATCCGCGCGCCACAGCTCGAACCCGGGCCGGCGATGACGTTCAGCACGCCCTCCGGCAGGCCCGCCTCGAGCGCGATCCGCTCGAGCTCGAGCGCCGTGAGCGGCGTCAGCTCGGCCGGCTTGAGGACGACCGCGTTGCCTGCCGCGAGCGCCGGCGCGACCTTCCAGGAGGCGATTGCCAGCGGGAAGTTCCAGGGCGTGATCAGGCCGACGACTCCCAACGGCTCACGGAAGGTCATGTCGATCCCACCGGCGACGGGGATCGTGCGCCCGGTCAACCGCTCGACGCCGCCGGCGTAGTAGCGGAAGGTGTCGGCCACCATCGCGATCTCGCCGCGCGCGTCGCCGATCGGCTTGCCGGCGTTACGGGCCTCGAGCCTCGAGAGCTGCTCGTGGGCGGAGTCGAGCGCGCCGGCGAGGCCGTGG
>JACDBR010000146.1 GCA_013694825.1 Solirubrobacterales bacterium | reverse complement strand
AGCGTGGCCGGATCAGCCATGGACGATCCTCGAGGCGACGCGGGCCGCGTCGAGCGCGCTGCGGTCGTGGAGGCGCAGCAGGTCGGCGCCGCGCGCGACCGCCAGGCTGACGGCGGCCAGTGTCGCGTGCTCGCGCTGCTCGGCCGGCAGCCGGCCTTGCTAAGAGCCCGCGGCGAGGGCGCCGAGGAAGTCCTTTCGCGAGAGAGCGACGAACAGCGGCCTGCCGAGCTCGCGCAGCTCCCCGAGGCGGCGCAGGAGCTCGAGGTCGTCGTCAACCGAGAGGTCGAAGTCGAAGCCGGGGTCGAGCGTGACCCGCTCGGGGTCGACGCCCGCGTCGGCGAGCTGACCGAGCTTGCGGGCGAACCACTCGCGAAGCTCGCCGAGGACGTCGGCGCGGGGCGGCCGCTCGCGGTCGATCCTCGGCGGTCCATCCATCTGGGTGAGCACGTAGCCGCATCCGCTGGCCGCCACCACCTCGATCAAGGCGGGATCGGCGGCTCCGGAGATGTCGTTGATCGCCGCGGCGCCGGCCTCGATCGCACGCGCCGCGACCTCCGCCGAGAAGGTGTCTGCCAGCACGGGCACGCCCGAGTCTCGCGCCAGCGCCTCGATCGCCGGGACGAGCCTGGCCGCCTCCTCGGCGGCGGGGACGGGGGGGCCGCTGCGGGCAGCGACGGCGCCGACGTCGAGCATGTCGAAGCCCTCTCGCACTAGCGCCATCCCGTCTTCGACCGCCCTCTCGGGCGTGCCGCTGCGAGCGCCGGAGAAGAAGGAGTCGCTGGTTGCGTTGACGATCCCGATCCCCACCACCGGCGGGAAGAGGAGCGTTCCGCCCCTGACCCGCCAGCCGAGCGACCGAGTGGCAGGCGCGGAACGGGCGGCCTCGGTACGGGCGGCGGAGGTTGCGCTCACCGACCCAGACTAATGCGGGTCGACTGGCGCGGGCCCGAGCCGGGCTAACCTGCGCCCGCCATCGCGTTGCGCTGCGTCTACACCGACCTCGACGGCACCCTGCTGGGCCGCCACGGCTCGCTGTTCCGCGACGCCGAGGGAGGCTTCTCGCTGCTCCAGGCGCGAGCCCTCGAGGCCTGCCACCGCGCGGGTGCCGAGGTCGTGATCATGTCCGGCCGCCGCGAGGCGTCGGTCGCCTGCGACGCCCGAATGATCGGTCAGCGCTCCTATATCTACGAGGCCGGGTGCGGGGTCGTACTCGACGGCGAGCGGACTCTCCTGACTGGCGAGTGGCTGCCCACCGACGACGACACCCCGGCCGAGCGGATGCTGGCCGCGGGCATCTGCGACCTGCTCTTCGGTCACTTCGGCGAGCGCTTGGAATGGCACTCGCCCTGGCACGCCGATCGCAAGCTCTCGCATCTGTTCCGCGGCAAGGTCGACGTCGCCGAAGCCAACGAGCTGCTGGTGAGCGAGGGTCACCGAGACCTGCGCTTCCTCGACAACGGCGCGATCGGCCAGCCGATGGCAGGCGTCGACGGACAGACCCACGCCTACCACTTGGTCCCGGGTGGCGCCAGTAAGGGCGGAGCAGTCGGCTTTCACATGCGCGCCCGCGGCTACGCGCCCGAGGAGTGCATCGCGATCGGCGACTCGATTGAGGACCTCGAGTCGGCGAGCGCCGTGGGGCGCTTCTTCTGCGTCGCCAACGGCCCAGCCAACGATGCCGGCATTCGCGAGCTGCTCGGGCGCTTCGACAACGCCACGGTCACCGAGGGCGCGATGGGCGACGGCTTCTACGAGGCGGTGGTGCGGACCCTCGCCGAGCAGCGGGGGTAGGCAAGCTCACCACGCGTACAGCCGGGCTCAGTCTCGCCGCGGCGCCGCGCTTGGGCCGCGCAGCCTGACGAGGATCCGGTCGACCAGCCGCGGAGCGATTCCGTTCAGGCCTAGCAGGCGAACCTCTCGCGGCAGGTAGACGCCGCGCTTGTCGGCCTCGACAGCGTCGGCGATCGCGGTCGCGAGCTCGGCCGGCGGGCGCTCCTCGTCGTTGGAGCGCCAATCGGGCAACAGCTCGCGCTCGTGGGCGTGGAGGTCGGACTCGAATTCGCCGGGGAAGGCGGTGGTCACAGAGATGCCGGTGCCCGAGAGCTCGTGCCGGAGCGCCTCGGCGAAGCCCTTGTCGTAGGCCTTGGTGGCGCCGTAGACGGCTGCCGACGGAAAGGCACGCAGGCCGGCGCCCGAGGAGATCACGATGACGTGACCGCGGCCGGCATCGATCATCGGCGCGAGCGCCGCGGCGACCGAGAGCGTGGTCCCGCTGACGTTGACTGCGATCATCTGCTCGGCGTGCTCGAGCGGCGCGTCGACGAAAGGGCCGTAGTGAGCGATGCCGGCGTTGGCGACGAACAGCTCCAGCCCGCCCGCCTGGGAGACGAAGCTCGCGACGGCGGACTCGATCGCCGCGCGATCGGCGACGTCGGCGGCCAGCACGATGTGAGGGCCGGCCGCGGAAACAGGCAACTCGGCGGCGAGCTCCTCGAGCCGGTCCGCACGCCGCGCGATCAGCCCCAGCCGGGCCCCGCGGCTCGACAGCTCGGTCGCTATCGCCCGGCCGATGCCGGCCGAGGCGCCCGTGACGAGCGCTCGTGTCTGGACCCCGATCCGCATCTCCCGCGGCATCCTAAGCGGCCGTCGCCCACGTCTAGAATCGCCGAATGGACAACGATCACGCAACCGTCGCCGAGGAGGAGTACCTCCAGACCATCTTCTGGCTCGAAGAGGCCGGGCTGCCGATGAACGGCGCCAACGTCGCCCGGGCGATGCAGCTCTCACCGCCGACCGTACACGAGATGATCGGCCGCCTCGAGCGCGACGGATACGTCGAGCGAGACTCCGACAAGTCGCTTCGCTTCACCGAGGAGGGTCGCGCCCACGCCAACGCGATCGTCCGCCGCCACCGGCTGATCGAGCGCTTCCTGACCGACGTTCTCGGGATTCCCTGGGACGAGGTTCACGAGGAGGCCGAGCGGCTCGAGCACGCGATGTCGCCGGTGCTCGAGGAGCGGATGAAGGTCGCGATCGGCGACGCGACCACCTGCCCCCACGGACATCCGATCATCGAAGGCGTGCGCGAGCACGGCGTGCTGCTGGCCGACGTCGAGGTCGGGGCTCGGGTGCACGTGCTGCGCTTCGAGAACGAGGCCGAGGAGCTGCTCCACTACCTTGCCCGCGCCGGCCTTCACCCCGGGCTCGAGGGGAAGCTCGCAAGCTCGGACGACGACTGGGTAGTGATCGAGAGCGAGAGCGAGGCCCACAAGGTCTCGCGGAGCATCGCCGAGACCGTCTCGGTGCGGGCCGACCCCGCGCCGGCCCCCCGTGCGCCCCTGCCCGAGGCGCTGGTGCTCTCGAGCGATCGCTACGGGCGCTAGGCGGCGCCCGCCTCCACACGGGCTCAGAG
>JACDBR010000145.1 GCA_013694825.1 Solirubrobacterales bacterium | reverse complement strand
GGGTCGAGCAGGTCGGCCAGCGCGATCGCGTCGCCTTCGACGGCCAGGTCGACGTCGACCGCCCTGCCGCCCAGGATCAGATCGCGGACGGCGCCACCGACCAGGTACAGCCGTGCCCTCTGGCGCTCGGCGGCATCGAGCAGCTCGTCGCGGCCGGGAAGCGTGCCGACGAATCCGGCCACCCGCTCGTTTGGTGTCCCAGGCTGCCTCTTGTAGACGGTCCCCGCCATGGCACTCCCTACTATCCCCCGCTTCGCGGATGAAGCGACTGCTCGACATCTGGCGGGCCTGGAGCCTGCGAAAGCGCCTGACGATCGTCGGCGCGCTGGCCTTGGTGACGGCCGGCGGAGCTCTGGCCGCCTACTTCGTCCTCAAGCGAGACGGCGACGAGGGCTGCGCTCCCAACTGCCCAAAGCTGACCAGGGAAAAGCCCAAGAAGCGCCCGCCTCCGGAGGTCGAGACGGTCAACTGGGCCGAGTACGGCTACGACGACGCCCGCACCCGCTACCTGCCCTCGAAGCTTGTCAGCCCTCCGTTCAAGCCCTCCGAGTGGAGCTGGCAAGCCGGCAAGCTGCTCGAGTTCTCGCCGATCGTCTACGACGAGTCGCTCTACGTGATGGACTTCAACGCCGAGTTCTATTCGCTCGACAAGGACACCGGGAAGGTCGAGTGGACGCGAACCCTGGGCACCAAGGGCGCCTCCTCTCCCTCGGCCGCCAACGGCCAGCTCTTCGGGGTAACGCTCGAGCCCGGGACGGCCTTCTCGCTCGACGCCGAGAGCGGCAGGCGACTGTGGTCACGCGAGCTGCCCGGCCGCAGCGAGACCTCGCCGCTGGTCCACGGCAAGAAGGTCTACGTCGGGAGCGAGTCGGGTGAGGTCTTCGCCCTCAACCGCAACACCGGCGCGATCAAGTGGCAGGTCTCTACCGGCGGCCCGGTCAAGGGCGGCCTCGCCTTCGAGGACGGAGTCGTGTACGCCGGCAACTACGCCGGCGAGCTCTACGCGCTCGATGCCGGCAACGGCGACGTCAAGTGGCAGAACGGCACCCAGGGCGCAAGCTTCGGACGCACTGGAAGCATCTACTCGACCCCAGCCGTCGCCTACGGCCGGGTCTTCGTCGGAAGCATTGACGGACGCGTGTACTCGTTCGAGCAGGACTCCGGGGCGCTCGTCTGGAGCCACTCGACGGGCGCCGAGGTCTACCCGGCCCCCGCGGTGGCCGAGGTCGAGGGGGCGCCGCCGACCGTCTTCGTCGGCTCGGCCGACCAGAATTTCTACGCGCTCGACGCCGAGGACGGCTCGGTGCGCTGGCAGCAGGACGTCGGCGGGGTCGTGATCGGCGCGGCGAGCGTGGTCGGCGACACCGCCTACGTAGGCGTGATCGGCGACAACATCGGCACGTTCGGCTTCGACGCCAAGACCGGAAAGAAGACCTTCGAGCACGAGTTCGGCGAGTACAACCCGGTGATCTCCGACGGCGAGAAGCTCTATCTGACGGGCTACTCGGGGATCCGGGCCTTCGAGCCCGCCGACCCGAAGAAGCTCCGCGAGCGACGCCAGGAGGAGGGGCGCCTGAAGCGACGACGCGAGGCCAAGCGTGAGGCGCGGGGGGCTTCGGCAAGCGGCGCGAATCAGCCGAAGGGCCGAGGCACGGGCGCGAGCGGCGGCGCACAGTCCGGAGGTCCCGGCGGTTCAGAGGGCGGCGAAGGGAAGCCCGGCGGGGGCGCCGCGAAGGGCGCATAGACCGGGGGCTGGCCTGGTCGAGGGGTTTCTGGCGGCTAAGACCAGTCGCGGACAGCGATGCCCGACTCCCGCATCGTCGCCTTCGCCTCGGCGACCGTGTAGCGCCCGTAATGGAAGATCGAGGCGCACAGGACCGCGTCGGCGTGACCTTCAACGATGGCCTCGCTGAGGTGCTCGAGCCGCCCCGCCCCGCCCGATGCGATCACCGGGACCGCAACCGCGTCGGCGACGGCGCGGTTGAGCTCGTTCTCATAACCGTCGGCTGTGCCGTCACGGTCCATGCTGGTCAGCAGGATCTCCCCCGCTCCCCGCACGGCGGCCTCGAGCGCCCAGGCCACGGCGTCACGGCCTTCGATCGCCTGCCGGCCACCGTCGACAAAGACCTCCCAGCTCGGCTCAGAGCCGGCAGCCGCGGCCTCGGCGCGGCGGGCGTCGATCGCGACGACGACGCACTGCGAGCCGAAGACCGCGGCCAGCTCGTCGATCAGCTTCGGGCGGGCAAGCGCGGCTGAGTTGACCGAGACCTTGTCGGCGCCGGCGTCGAGCACCGCCTGGGCGTCGGAGACGCTGCGGATCCCGCCGCCGATCGTGAACGGGATGAAGACGTCGTCGGCGGTCCGGCGGGCAAGCTCGACGATCGTCTCGCGGCGCTCGTGTGAGGCGGTGATGTCGAGGAAGACGAGCTCGTCGGCGCCCTCGCGGTCGTAGCGAGCCGCCAGTTCGACGGGGTCGCCGGCGTCGCGCAGATCGACGAAGTTGGTTCCCTTGACGACCCGGCCGCCCTCGACATCGAGGCAGGGAATGACCCGCTTCAGCGCCACGCGACGGACTCGCTCCGACCGACGACGCTTGCTGGACTCGGCGTGTGGTTCGGCGCCGGGGTCAAATGCGGCGGCGGCCGGGGCGGACGTGACCGGCGACGCCACGGCCGAACTGGCCCGGCTCGAGCTTGCGGACCAGTCCCAGCAGCTCCGAGCGGTCGGCTGCCGTCAGGTTCGTGCGTGGCCGGCCGCGCGACTTCGCGACCAGCGCCGCCAAGCGCGAGCGCTCGGCGGGCTCGAGCAGCTGGAGGTGGCGCCGGGCGAGCAGCGCCACCTGGCCGGCGGCGAGGACGCGAAACCAGAACATGCTCTGATCCTAGAACGCTTCGAGCCTGCGACGACCTAATGATCAGTCGTCGCGTGACCGGCCTCGAGCGCGGCGCGGCCTTCGTCGACCGTGAAACGCCCCTCGTAGAGCGCCCGGCCGACGATCACGCCGCTGATCGCGCGCGGCGCCCGCTCGGCGAGCGCGCGCAGATGCTCGAGCCCGCCGATCCCGCCCGAGTAGATCACCTCCGCGCCGTGTCCGGCCGCGGCTTCGGCAACCTGCTCGAGGCCCTCGAGGCGTGGGCCCTCGAGCGTGCCGTCCACCTCGACGGGCGTGTAGACGAATCGCTCCACGCCCCGCTGGGCCAACGAGTCGATCAGCTCGGGAGCGCTCAAGGCCGCTTCGCGCTCCCATCCCTCGACCGCGATTCGCCCGGCGCGAGCGTCGGCGCCGACGACGATCTTCGCCCCGTGCTCGGCGGCCAGCGCCTCGACCAGGGCCGGGTCGGCCAGCGCGGCGGTGCCGAGCACTATGCGGTCGGCGCCCGCCTCGAGAGCCGCGGCAACCGAATCGGGGTCGCGCAGGCCGCCGCCGAACTGGATCGGCAGGTCGAGCCCGGCGCGGATCCGCCGCAGGTGCTCCAGGTTGGCCGGCGTGCCCGACCGGGCACCGTCGAGGTCGACGACATGCAGCGCCCTGGCGCCCTGGCTCGACCAGCGCAAGGCCGCCTCGAGCGGGTCGGCGTCGAAGGCGGTCTCGCGCTCGTAGTCGCCCTGGACCAGTCGCACCGCCCGGCCGTCGCGGATGTCGATCGCGGGCAGGAGGAGCATCGGCGTAGCGCGCGGAGGGCGTCAGGCCGCAGCGCCGGCGCGGGCGCAGATCCCGGCGAAATTGCCGAGCAGGCGGAGGCCCGCCGCGCTCGACTTCTCAGGGTGGAACTGGACGCCGTGAAGCGGCCCGCTCGCGACCGCGCAGGCAAAGCTCTCGCCGTGTCGCGAGCGGCCGAGGACGATGCGCTCCTCGGCCGGGCGCGGCGTCAGGGAATGGACGAAATAGAAGGGCGTAGCGGTCGGAATCCCATCTACCAGGGGCGAGGCCTGCGACCAATCGACCCGCTCCCAGCCCATGTGGGGGATCTTCAAGCCGGGAGCATCGAGCCGCCCCACGGCGCCCTCGAGCAGGCCGAGGCCCTCGGTCGCCGAGCCCTCCTCCGAGGACTCGAAGAGGAGCTGGTAGCCGAGGCAGATCCCGAGCACCGGACCACCCCTCGCGGCCCGGCCGCGAACGAGCTCGTCGAAGCCGAGCGCACGCAGCCGGCGCATCGCCTCGCCGAACGCGCCGACTCCTGGCAGCACGAGGCCTTCGGCACGCTCCGCACGCTCGGCGTCGGTGGTGCGCTCAACCGCCACCCCGACTCGCTCGAAGGCCTTCTCGACAGAGCGCAGGTTGCCCATGCCGTAGTCAAGGATCGCGATCCGGACCCCGCTCACGAGCTGAGAGTCCCCTTGGTCGACGGCACGCCCGGCTCGCCCAGGTCGAGGGCGATCGCCTCGCGGAGCGCCCTCGCGAAGGTCTTGAACATCGCCTCGACCATGTGATGAGCGTTGCTTCCGTACTCGGTCGACACGTGCAGCGTGATCCGGGCGTTCGAGGCCACGGCGCGGAAGAACTCCTGCGCCAGGTCGGTCTCGAAGCCCGCTATCGAGAGCGCCGGCAGGGACGAGTCGAAGCGGCAGAAGGGGCGCCCGGAGACGTCGATAGCGCAGCGCGCGAGGGTCTCATCCATCGGCAGCGAGACGTCGCCGTAGCGGTTGATCCTGGCCCGGTCGCCGAGCGCCTCGTCGAGCGCCTGGCCGAAGGCGATGCCGACATCCTCAACCGTATGGTGGGAGCCGGTCTGCAGGTCGCCCGCGGCTCGCACCCGCAGGCCAAGCCGGCCGTGGCGAGCCAGCAGCTCGAGCATGTGGTCGAAGAAGCCGACGCCGGTCGCGACCTCAGCCGGCGTGGTGGCGTCATCGAGGTCGAGCGCGAGCGTGATCTCGGTCTCGCCGGTGCGGCGTTCGATCAGGGCGCTGCGTGCCATCGGCTTAAGTTAGTCGCTGCGAGGATCGCCCAGAAGCCGAGGCTTCGGGCGCGGCGGCCCGTGCCCGTGCCGAGCTGGCGTGAACCGGCAGGCCCTCGGCCCTTGCCAGTGCCTCGACTGACTCGGCGAGCGCGGCAGCCGCGCCGGCCGGCAGGCTGACGAGCGAGGAGCGTCGCAGGTAGGCGCCGACGCCGAGCGGGCCGGAGAAGCGGGCCGAGCCGCCGGTCGGCATTACGTGGTTCGAACCGGCGGCGTAGTCGCCGAAGGCGGTCGCAGCGCCTGCGCCTAGGAAGATCGCCCCGGCGATGCGCTCCCTCGCACCCGCCGCGGCGTCCGCGCAGGCGAGCTCGAGGTGCTCGGGGGCCAGCGCATCGGAGAGCTCGAGGGCCGGCCCGATCGCCGGCGCCAAGACGAGGGTAAGCAGCGCGTCGGCGATGCTGGGGCTGGCCTCGGCGAGGGCCGTCGCCCGCTTTCCGACCTCGTCACAGAGCGCTCGATCGGTCGAGATCACCACCAGCGGTCCGTCATCGCCGTGCTCGGCCTGGGCGCCGACGTCGAGCGCTACCAGGCCGGGATCGGCACCTGCATCGGCGATCACGACGAGCTCGCTGGGGCCGGCGATCGAGTCGAGCCCGACGCTTCCGTAGAGCGCCCTCTTGGCCTCCTGGACGTAGCGATTGCCCGGACCGGTGACGACGTCGACCGGGTCGATGCTCTCCGTGCCGAGCGCGAGCGCAGCGACCGCCTGAGCGCCGCCGATCGCGTAGACCTCGTCGAGGCCGCAGAGCGCGCAAACGGCGAGCACGGTGGGGGCCGGGATTCCCTGCGGCCCCGGAGGGCTGGCGACCGCGATCCGATCGACGCCGGCGACGAGCGCCGGTACGGCGCACATCAGCAGTGAGGAGGCGAGCGGCGCTCTGCCGCCAGGCGCGTAGAGGCCCGCCGAGGCGACCGGGCTCGAGACCAGCTCGACCCGCTGGCCCTGTGGCAGCTCCGTGACGACCGGCGCACCGGCCGCCTGCGCCTCGGCAGTGGAGACCGCCTCGAGGTTGGCCTTCGCGAGCTCCAGCGCCTCGCGCACCGCGGGGTCGAGCGCGACGAGCGCGTCGCTCAGCGCCTGCGGCGCCACGCGCAGCTCGGAGGTCGGCTCGCCGAGCGAGACCGCGATCTCGCGCAGCCCCTCGTCGCCGCGCTCGGCGACGAGGGAGATGATCTCGCGCACCCGCTCCCCGGCCTCGCCCATCGATGGAGCCGCGAGCCGGATCTCGCGCGCCAGCGAGGCCGGGTCCGAACCGCCCCAGTCGAGGCGCCGGGTCCTCACGGCCCGGCCTCCCGCAGGCGGCCGACCAGCTCGTCGACCTCGACAGAGCGAAGCGTGTGAGCGACACGGTTGACGACCAGCCTCGCGGTGCAGCGCGCGATCTCCTCGCGCACCTCGAGCTCGTTCTCGGCCAGCGTTCGACCGGTGTCGACCAGGTCGACGATTCCGTCGGCCAGGCCGACCAGGGGCGCCAGCTCGACGGAGCCCTTGACCTCGATGATCTCGACCCCGCGGCCGGTCCGCTCGGCCCAAGCCTCGGTGATTCGCGGGTACTTGGTCGCGATCCGGATGCTGCCTAGGCGCCGCTCGGAGTCGGCCAAGCGCGAATCGCCACGGCGGCCCGCCAACGCCATCCGGCAGGAGCCGAAGCCGAGGTCGAGGACCTCGAAGAGCGCCCGGTCGTGCTGCTCGAGCAGCACGTCCTTGCCGGTGATCCCGAGATCGGCAGCTCCCGCCTCGACGTAGGTCGGGACGTCGGAGGGGCGCATCGTGATGAGCTCCAGCCCGCCGCTCTCGAAGACC
>JACDBR010000033.1 GCA_013694825.1 Solirubrobacterales bacterium | reverse complement strand
GGCCCCGGCGGAGACGTCGCGCGCGACCACGTAGCCGAGCGCCGCCGCAAGCCCTCCGATCGGCCAGCCGGGCCACTGCGGGTGATCGGCCTGAGCGAGCGCGAGCCCGTAAAGGAAGGCGCCGATCAGCACCGCGACTACGAGCAGCGCGCTGCCGAAGGAGTCGCGGCGTCCGGCGGCGCCCAGAAGCGCGCCCGTGGCGAACGCTAGGCCGAGCCCCTGGAATCCGGCGAACAGGAGGTCCATCGCCCGCGCAGGCTAGACAACGCGGCTTGACCCGCCGCCTGACGCCGGCCACGCGATCGTCGAATCGCGGTAACTGAGAGGGTCCGGGTGTGTCGGGCTCGGGGATGGTCGAAGGACGCAAGCTGTTGGTCACTGGGGTGCTGACGCCGGCGTCGATCGGCTTCGCCGTCGCGGAGCGGGCGCTCGCGAGCGGCGCCGAGGTCGTCCTGACGGGGTTCGGGCGGGGGCTTCGGATCACCCAGCGTGTGGCGAGGCGTCTGCCGGGAGATCCCGACGTGCTCGAGCTCGACGTCAACGAGCCGGCCCAGATCGAGGCGCTGGCGGCGGAGCTCAACTCGCGCTGGGGAAGGCTTGACGGGGTCTTGCACGCGATCGCCTTCGCGCCCCCCGATGCGCTCGGCGGCAACTTCATGACGACGCCTCCCGAATCGGCCTAGCAGGCCTTCCTGACGAGCGCCTACTCGCTGAAGGCGGTGGCGGCGGGGCTGGGCGAGCTGCTGGAGCGCTCCGACTCGGGTTCCGTGGTGGGGCTCGACTTCGACGCCACGGTCGCCTGGCCGGTTTACGACTGGATGGGCGTCGCCAAGGCGGCGCTCGAGTCCGTCTCGCGCTACCTGGCGCGCGACCTCGGCCCGCGCGGGGTTCGCTCGAACCTCGTCTCTGCCGGTCCCCTCTCGACCACGGCCGCGCGCGGGATCTCCGGCTTCGATGCGCTCTCGAGTGCCTGGGAGACGGGCGCGCCGCTCGGTTGGGATCCCAGCGACGCCGGCCCGGTCGCGGACGCCTGCCTGTTCCTGCTCTCACCCCTGGCGCGCGGGATCACCGGCGAGATCCTGCATGTCGACGGCGGCTACCACGCGATGGGCGCCCCGCTGCGGCTTGGCGGGGCCGGGCGGGGCGAGGACGCCGTGGGCGGGGGCTAGGCCAGCTCGAAGCCGGTCGGCGGCTCGCCGTCGCTCGGCGGCTGCACCGCCGTGGCGGTCGCCGGGCCCATCGCCGGTTCGGAGGGCTGCGAGTAGACGGCGCGCCACCAGAGCTCGGCCAGGATCCAGATCGAGTCGGGGTGGACGCGGTCGTCACGGAAGACCTCGTAGGTGAAGTGACGTTCGACCATCGCGCACAGCGCCAGCGCTGCGAGCCGCGGCGGGATGTCGTCGGGTGCCGCGCCGCGACGCTGGTCGCCGCGAATCCGCGCCTCGACCGACTGCACCAGGCGGGCGATGTAGGGCCGCCATTCGTGCGGCAGGTCGTCGCCCTGGTCGGAGATCTGGGCGGCGAGCAGCAGCACGGTCGCGTCGCGGTTGACGATCGTCACGACCCTCGCGAAGGCCTTCTGGAGCTCGCCGCGAGGCTCGCCGCTTCCCTCGAGGTAGATCGCCGCCGAGTGGTAGATGTCGGCGAAGGTCTGCTTGATCAGGCGGTCGACGATCGCCCGCTTGTTGGGGAAATAGAAGTAGACGTTCGTCCGCGAGACGAAGGCGCGGCGAGCGATCCGGTCGATGCTGAGCGCCGCCAGATCCTCCTCGGCGAGCATCTCTCGGGTCGTCGCGAGGATCGTCTCCTCGGTCGCGTTGCGAGGCCGCAGCGCTCGCGCAGCCTGCGCGGAGTTCACCGGCGCTCACTCTCGTCTCGCTCGCCCATCGGGGTCACGATACGGCCAGACCCCGGCTGGTGCATCAAGTCGCCAGCTCGATGACCTCGGAGATCCGCTCGCGCGTGCGCCGTGGCTCGACCACCTCGTCGACGAAGCCCGCGGCGGCGGCGAGGCTGACGGGGAGATGCTCGCTCTCGTAGCGGTCGGCGAGCGAGCCCGGGTCGGCGCCGGCGGCGATCGCCCTGCGCTCCACCACCTCGACCGCCTGGCGGGCGCCCATGATCCCGATCGAGGCCCCCGGCCAGGCCAGCACGAGGTCGGCGCCGAGGTCGCGCGAGTTCATCACGATGTGGGCGCCGCCGTAGGCCTGTCGCAGGGTCACGGTCACGCGAGGCACCGTCGCCACCGCGAACGCCTCCAGCAGCCCTGCGCCGTGTCGGATCACCCCCTCGCGCTCCTGGCGAGCGCCGGGCAAGAAGCCTGGCGTGTCGACGAGCACGCAGAGCGGGATCCCGAAGCGCTCGCAGGAGCGCACGAACCACGAGCCCTTCTCGGAGGCGGCGACGTCGATCGTACCGCCGAGGTGGCGCGGCTGGTTCGCGATCAAGCCGACAGGGCGACCCTCGATGCGCCCGAAGCCGGTCACGAGGTTGCGCGCCCAACGCGGCGATAGCTCGAGCAGCTCGCCGGCGTCGAGGATCCGCGCGGCGACGTCGCGGACGTCGTAGACACGCCGGCGCTCGACCGGCACGAGCTCGCCCGGGTCGCCGGGCAGGGGCTCCGTCGGAGGGCCCAGCGGCAGCGGCAAGCCGGCCGCCTGGGGGAGGTGTGCGAGCGCGCGACGAGCCAGTCGCGCCGCCTCGATCGAGTCCTCGGCGTGGAGCTGAGCGACGCCGTTTCTCGCGTGGACGGCCGGGCCGCCGAGCTCGC
>JACDBR010000080.1 GCA_013694825.1 Solirubrobacterales bacterium | reverse complement strand
ACCGAGAGCTGGTCGACCAGCGAGTCGATCGTCGCCACGACGCGGTCGCCCCGCCGCCGCTTGCGATCGTCGTCGGAGCCGCGGACGTCCAAGCGCTCGCCTGCCCAGCGCGCGGCGCCACCGATCGCGACGCGGCCCAGCCGGGCGGTGCGGGCGCTTCGCCCCCTGGTGGGTCCTCGCGAGTCGCTCACACCGCCAGTCTCGCAAGCCCCGAGGATCGTGCCGCGCGTATCGGCGCTCGCGTGGGCCTGAGATGAGCCGCAGCCCGTGCAGCCGCGAGAAGCCGGCTCCCGGGTTGCCATTCACGTGCGCCGGGTACGGCCGCCGGGAGATGAGCCGGCTTCGCTACCTGAACCCGTTTCGGATCCGAAGGGCGGTGCGCGAGATCAGGCAGCTGAGCGGGGGAGGAGGGCCGTCCCGGGTTCGCTTGGTCGGGTTCGATCACCCGCGTGGATGGGTGCTGCCGACTACCAGGTTCTGCCTCGAGGTCGAGGCCAAGGATGGCTCGGTCACCTCGTTTGCCCCGGAGCTTCCCGTTCCCTGGCCCTACGCCTGGTCCTATCGGATCGCCAGGCGCCTCGGGGTCCCGCTCGTCTCCGGTTTCGACCCAACCCACGTCCGCCTCGGGGTTGCGGTTCCGGGGCGCGATCGGAGCGGGGCCGCCAGGCCCGCGGGCCGCGGCGAATAACCTCGAAGACGTGAGCACCGCGGCGACGCAGGAAGCTGACGACGAGCTCGCCGAGGCTCGCTGGGACCTCGAGCCGCTCGTCGACGGGCGCGGCGTCGACGGCGTGCTCTCGATGCTTGAGGAGGCGCACAAGCGCGCCGGCAGCTTCGCCGAGTCACATCGCGGCCGGGTTGGCGAGCTCGACGCCGAGCAGCTCGCTTCGGCGATGGACGACCTCGAGGCGATCTTCGACCTGCTCGGCCGAGCGGGCTCGTTCGCCTCGTTGTGGTTCACGGTCGATACCCAGGACCCCGAGCGCGGCGCGCTGCTCCAGAAGGTCCACGAGCGGGGCGCCGAGCTCGAGACCGAGCTGCTGTTCTTCGAGCTGGAGTGGAACCAGCTCGAGTCAGAGCAGGCCGACCGGCTGCTCGGCGCCGAGCAGGCCGGCCCGTGGCGCCATTATCTCAGGACGCTTCGTCGCTACCGCCCGCACCAGCTCTCTGAGCCCGAGGAGCGCGTGCTCACCGAGACCGCCGTGACCGGCCCCTCGGCCTTCAGGCGTCTGTTCACCGAGCAGATCTCCTCGGTGACGGTCGAGCTGCCCGACGCCAAAGAGCCGGTCGCCCTGATGCAGGCGCTGAGCCGGCTCGAGGATTCCGACCGCGAGCGCCGCGCGGAGGCGGCCGGGGCGATCACCGAAGCGCTCGAGCCCGGCGTACGCACGCGCGCATTCGTCTTCAACACGCTGCTGGCCGACAAGGCGACCAAGGACCGGCTGCGCTCCTACCCGAACTGGCTCGCCTCGCGCAACCTCGCCAACGAGGCCAGCGACGAATCCGTGGCGGCGCTGATCGAGGCCGTCGTCTCGCGCTATGAGTTGGCGCGGCGCTGGTATCGCCTCAAGGCCGGCGTCCTCGGCCTCGAGCGGCTCGCCTACTACGACCGCATGGCGCCACTCGGCGAGGCTGAGCAGACGATCCCCTACGCCGACGCGCGCGAGCTGGTGCTCGACTGCTACCGAGGCTTCTCTCCCGAGCTCGGCGACACCGCCGCGGCCTTCTTCGACGGCTACATCGATGCGCCGCCCGATCGCGGCAAGCGCGGCGGCGCCTTCTGCTCCTACACCGTGCCGAGCGCACACCCCTACGTGATGCTGAACTACACCTCGCGCCCCCGCGACGCGCTGACGATGGCTCACGAGCTGGGCCACGGCGCCCACGCCGCGCTGGCTCGCCCGCAGGGACTGTTTCAGTTCGCGACTCCGCTGACCGTCGCCGAGACCGCGTCGATCTTCGGCGAGACGATCGTTCTCGAGCGGCTCCTGGACCAGGCGCCGGACGCCTCGGCGCGGCTCTCGCTGCTGGCCGACTCGCTCGACGGCGCGGTCGCCGCGGTGTTTCGCCAGGTTGCGATGAACCGCTTCGAGGATCGGATCCACACCCGGCGGCGCGAGTCAGGCGAGCTGTCGGTCGACGACTTCGGCTCGCTCTGGCTCGAGACCCAGACCGACCTGCTGGGCGACTCGGTCGAGCCCTCCACCGACTACGGCTCCTGGTGGTCCTACGTCCCTCACTTCATCGATACGCCCGGCTACGTCTACGCCTATGCCTATGGCCACCTGCTGGCGCTATCGGTCTATCGCCGCTACGAGCAGGAGGGCGAAGGCTTCGTGCCCTCCTACCTCGACCTATTGCGAGCCGGCGGCTCGCGCTCGCCCGAGGAGCTGGGCGAGATCGTCGGCGTCGACCTGCGCGACCCGGGCTTCTGGAGCGCCGGTCTGGATCTGATCGAGCGCCAGCTCGAGCTCGCCGAACAGGCGGCCAAGCAGGCGAAGCGCAGCTAGTCGCGAACCGACGCCGGCGCGTTTCGCCAGGCCTTGATCAGGTCCTTGCGCGCGTGGGCGTAGGCGTACTCCAGCCCGTCGGTCGCCTCGGGGCCGTGCAGCGGGTCGCCGTGACCCATCAGCAGGTGCTGCGGTGAGCGACCGCGAAGCACCTTCGGTGGCCTGGGGCGGAGGAAGATGTGCATCCCGATGCCGCCCTGTCCGGCGGTGTAGAGGCTGTTGGTGCCTACGACCTCGGCGACGATCAGCGCCTGGCGATCGGCCCACCAGAGCGCCCGCTCCTTCCAGACCGGGAGCTGGATCACCTTGATCACCTCGAACGGCGAGTCAGGCAGCTCGTCGGGGATGTTGTGATGCGGAACGCCGAGCCGCTCGGCGACCTCGGCGCAGTCGCGGTCATGGCGGTCGAGCAGCTGGAGCACCGCTGCGGGCTCGCCGAGTGCCCGGAGCTTCTCGTCGAGGCCGTCGAAGTCGACGGGGTCGACGATCCAGACCCTTCCCCCATCGGCCAGGGCGTGGGAGCCGCGCTCGTAGGCCTCGTCGATCGTCCAGCTAAAGCCGAGCGCCGACTCGTCGAGCGTCTTGATCTTGCGTGGCATGCAGCTAGTCATGCCCGAGCGCGCGCCGGGCTAATCGTCGCCGGCCCGGCGCTCGGGGGCCTCGCCTCCGCCCAGCTCGGGCGGCAGCGCCCGCGGGCCGCGCGGGTAGAGCTCGGCGAGCTGCTCGGGACCCATCTCGAGCGTGTTCGCCGCCTCGGTCGGCGCGCCGACGACCAGCCAGAGGGCGTCCTCGGGGGTGTCGTTGAAGAGCTGGCGAAGCTCGTCGGGCGAGACAGCGATGCTCGATTGCGCAGGCAGCCTGAGCGACTCCCCGCCGATGCGGATGCGGCCCTCGCCCTCGAGCACGAGGTATAGCTCCTCCTGGACGGCGTGGCGGTGGAGCGTCGAGGCCTGGCCAGGCTCGAGGCGCCAAAGCCGGGCACCGAGCTGAGCAGCTCCGAGCTGCTTGGCGAGGTCGGAGTTGAGGACGCCCATCTGGTTGGAGCGACGCCAGAAGGCCTCCTCGGAGCGCAGTAGGCGGTAGGTCATCGAGCGTCGAGGCTACCTACGCCGTGGTCGGTCGAGACCCGTCTACCCTGGCGCGGGTGAGCGAGCTGATCCGGCACGGCGATCCGCGGCTAGACGGGGCGGCGTGCGCGACGATCTACGCCCCCTACGTCGCCGAGGGCGCGGCATCCTTCGAGGAGGTGCCGCCGGACGGCGCCGAGATGGGGCGCCGGATCGAGACTGCCGCGGCGACCCACGCCTGGCTCGTGCTCGAGTCCGGCGGCCGACCGGCGGGGTTCGCCTACGGCGGGCCGCATCGCTCCCGGCCGGCTTATCGCTGGGCCTGCGAGGTCTCCGTCTACGTCTCGGCCGAGCACCACCGGCAAGGCATCGGCGGGCGGCTCTACGAGGCCCTGTTCGGCCTGCTTCGCCGCCAGGGCCTGCTCGTCGCCTGCGCCGGGATCACGCTGCCCAACGAGGCCAGCCTCAGGCTGCACAGGGCTCTCGGCTTCGAGCCGGTGGGGACCTACGAGGCGATCGGCTGGAAGCAGGGCCGCTGGCACGACGTCAGCTGGTGGCGACTGGCGCTCGCCGAGCCCGCGACGCCGCCCACCGAGCCGCTCGGCCCTCAGCGGCTCTGAATCGCGCCCGACCGCGTCACGCATCACCGCTCGGGTGGGTCGAGTCGCTCGGCGAGCCGGTTCATCCCCAGCTCGCGCGCCGCGGCTGCGCCGCCGGCGCGATCGGTGGGCCGATCGGCGGGCCGCTCGAGCTCGGCGTCCTGGAGCGTCGCGATCCGCTTGAACTCGAGCAGCCGCTCTCGCGAGTCGACCAACGTCGTGCGCAGCTTCGGCCGCCGCTCGCGGATAGCGCCCTCGAGCACCGCCTCGAGCGATCCGTCGCGTCGCAGCAGCTCCGCGGCGGTCTTCTCGCCGACTCCCTTGGCGCCCGGGATCCCATCGGAGGGATCGCCGCGCAGGGCGATGAAGTCCGGCACCAGCTCGGGGTCGATCCCGTAGCGCTTTCGGACCTCGGCCGGGCCGGTCGGCGTCGCGCCCCGGACGCCGGTCGAGAGGTAGAGCACCGTGACGTCAGCGCTCGCGCACTGGAACATGTCGCGGTCGCCGGTCAGCAGCATCGCCCTGCCGCCGGCCCGGGTCTCGAGCTTGGCGAGCGTTCCCAGCAGGTCGTCGGCCTCGAGCGAGTCGTGCTCGCTGACGCCCCAGCCGAAGGCCTCGAAGAAGCCGCGGGCCCGCGCCCATTGCGAGGCCAGGCCGTCGGGCATCTCGGGGCGGTCGGCGTGGTAGGAGCCGAGCAGCTCGGTGCGGTAGGCGGCTGCCTCGGCGCCGAAGCACATCACCACGGCCCGGGGCTCGTGCGCCTCGATCTCGAGCAGGATCAGGTTGGTGGTGCCGAGCAGGGCGTTGACTGGCTCGTCGTCCGGGCCGGTGATCGAGTCCGGGAGCGCGAAGAAGGCGCGGTAGAGAAGCGAGGGGGCGTCGACTGCTAGCAGCGGGGAAGGCACGCGGGCGACGCTATCGGGGACGGCGCGCACCGGCCTTCCGCGGGGGCGTGGGCTTAGGTCTCGCGGCTCGGCCCGCGGCGGTGGGGGTCCGACTACTCCTCGGGATCGTCGAGCATCTCCTCGGCCTCGATGCCCATCCCGGGCGGCACCCGCAGCGCGATGTCGCCGCGGCCGAACTCGTCGAGCGGCCAGTCGGCCGTCAGGACCGCCCGCTGACCGCGGTCGGTCAGCGACTGGCGGAAGGCCCGTGCCGTCTCGAGCTCGGCGTAGTCGGTGACCACGTCCCAGTCGTCGTAGCTCGCGTCACCGACGACCAGCTCGGCCTCACCATCGGGGTGCGGCCGGCTGACCTCGGCGCCGAGCCGGCGAAAGCGCTCGCGAAATCCCATCGGCGCGTGAATCTAGTCAACGGCTTCAGCTCGGCGATCGATCGCCGCGAACGCGACCCCGGTCGCCGCTCCGTAGACGAGGTGGAAGCCGACATCCTGCGCCAAGCTCGATAGCGGGTACTCCCAGACCGGCGGCGCCAGCCCCATCGCGGGCAGCTCGACCAGGCTGGCGCCCCAGACGGCAGCGCCGAACAGCAGGCCAGCCTTCATCGCCGAGCCCTGTGCCGAGCCCTGCGTGAGGCCGTAGAGGACGCCCCACCCGGTGCCGTAGCTCCAGTGCATGACGTTGTTGAGCAGCTCGGTCTTCTCCTCCGGAACGTCGCGACCGAAGACCCCCTTGATGATCCGCTTCGCCACCTCGGCCGGCGTCGTGCTGCCCTCGGTGTCCTGGATCTTGTAGGCCAGCGTCTGCGCGCCGGTCATCGCGGCCGTGCCAAGGGTGCCGGCTATCGCGCCCTTGGCGACGGCGCCGAGCGGGCTCGGCCGGGATCCCATCAGGCGGAGGCCGGGGCGGCCTCGCCGAGCCTCTCCTGCTGTGAGACGTTCGTCTGCTCAGACATCTCTTTTCACCTCTTTGGTTCGGGTTGCGCGCCACCACTCGCTACCCGAGTGGGACCGTCGGCATGCGCCGGGGCCCTTCCTCGCGGCGTCGGATCGGTCGGTGGATGAGCGCTCATCGCCGAATCCGATTCCGCGGTGCAGAGTCGGGTAGGTGACGGTCACACCTACTCAGAGGAGGCAACGATGGGACTGATCGACAAGGTCACGGGCCGCGTCAAGCAGGCCGCCGGGGATCTGACCGGCGACGAGAAGACCCGCAAGCAGGGCGCCCGCGAGGAGCGCAAGGACGACGTCTCCAAGGAGGCGGAGTCAAAGGAGGCGGAGGCGAGCGCCAAGCGCCAGGAGCAGGCGGACCTCGACCGCAAGACCTGAGCTAGCACGCGGCTCGGGAGCCTCACGCCTTCCACGCGGCGTCGGTCCTTGGATCGGCGCCGCGCTGTCGTTCGGGGCGCCGGTGGCCCCCGATCCGGGCATGCCGCCGGGGTCTCAGATCCGCGATCCGAGGCTCGGCGCACGAGCGACGGTCCCGCTTCGGCGACTGGGAGATAGCGTGCGTTCCACAAATGCATGCGGGCCGAGTGGTCCGGGAACCGGAGGGATCGACAGTGGCGCAAAGCAAGGCGGATCGTTCAGCGGCAGCCAAGAAGGCCGCAGCGACGCGAAAGCGAAACCAGGCCCAGCAGAAAGCAACGCGCCAGCAGGCGGGTAAGAAGGCGGCGGCCAGCAGACAGCGCAAGGACGCCGCGGGCCACGTCGGCAAGGCGCGCAAGACCGCGGGATCGGCTGCCGGCGGCGTCACCTCAGCAGCCAAGTCCGCGGGCGGCGCGGCCGTCTCGGCCGGCAAGTCGGTGGCCAGCCGTGTAGGGGGCCGCAAGCGCAAGTAGGTCGCATCAGGAGCATCGGCGTGCCGGCGGCTCGGACGTCGAGCGCCGGCCGCTCGATAGTCCAACCGCGGGCGCGTAGAGGCAGCTCACCGCTGCCTCCGCTCCAGGGGGCGACGCTCCGCGGAGCGTTAGCTTGAGCGACTTGCCCGCTCGCCACGCGACAGTTCCACCGCTTGAGGCGCTGCGTCGTCGCCGCGGCGCGAAGTGGAGCTACTACGGGCCTGATGTCCTTCCAGCCTGGGTGGCTGAGATGGACTTCGAGCTCGCTGAGCCGATCAGAGCCGCGCTCCACGACGCGGTCGAGCTCGGCGACGCCGGCTACGCGCATCCGGCCGACTCGCTGGCTGAGTCA
>JACDBR010000072.1 GCA_013694825.1 Solirubrobacterales bacterium | reverse complement strand
CCTCCGGGGATGAGGCTGCGCCCGCGGCCGAGCCGGTCGGCGAGCCGAGCGCCGGCTCAATCGTCCAGTACGCGGACTGCGCGGACTGGAACCGCGGCAGCCTGGCCGAGAAGCAGGCGACAGTGATCGAGCTCCGCGGGCAGCTCACGCCGCAGACCTCGGAGACCGCCGAGTCCGACCTCGACGACGACCGCGCGCTCGAAATCCTCGATGGCGCCTGCAAGGCGGGCTTCTCCGACAGCCTCCGCCTCTACAAGCTCTACGTCCGCGCCCAGGCCTTCGCGCCGCTGGCCGAGTAGCCGCCTGCCGACTATCGTTGACCCGGACGGAGACTGCGAAGGGAGTCCGATGGGCGAGCACTCACACGACCACGACCAGCCGCATGCGCACGAGCACCCGCACGGCGACGAGACCCACTCGCATCCGCACGACTCGCACGACCACGAGCATGTCGAGCACAGCCACGAGCACTCGCATGGGGACGTCGTCCACTCACATCCGCACACCCATCAGGAGGGGCTCGAGGATCGCCACGAGCACGAGCACGATGAGTCCGAGCAGCCGTCGCGGAGCGAAGGCTAAGCCAAGCCCGCGTACCAGAGTCCGAACGTGATCCCGAAGATCCCGAGCGCCGGGATCAGGACGCTGCGATAGATCGGCTCGACCGCCGGGCGGGTCAGCACCCAGGCGAAGGCCGCCGTCAGCGCCGCCATCGAGAGCACCGACATCGGCGCGAACACCGCCAGTGAGGCAGCGGCCTCGAGGCGTGTCGGCAGCGCGGCGATCAGCAGCACGACGACGGCACCCGTGCCGGCCAGGCCATGGACGACGCCGATCAGGAATGCCTGACGCGGGCTGCGAACCCCCTTGTGGTTGTGCCTATCGCCGTGATGGAGATGGCGATGCTCGGCGGCGCCGGGGGCGCGCTCGGAGGCTTCGTGGCGGTGGGGGTCGGCGCGGTAGTCGCCCTTCAGCCATTTCCACAGGACCCGCGTGGCGAGCGCCAGGATGACGATGCCGACGGCTCTCTCAGCCCCAGTCTCGAGCCATCCGGGCAGCTCGGACTTGAAGGCGATCAGCGGCAGGCCGATCGCCAGCAGCGTGACCGCGTGACCGAGGCCCCACCACGCACCGAGGCGGGCCGCCTTGCCCGCGTTGGCGTCCTCGGCCGCGATGAGCGACGTCACGGCGACGAGGTGATCGGGATCCGAGGCATGGCGCAGGCCGAGGACGAACGCCAGCCCGATTGCAACCGCGAGAGGCGCGCCCTCGAACAGGCCCGTGAGCCAGGAATCCAAGCCCTCGAGGGGCTCGAACAGGACCTCGAAGCTCATCCTCGTCCTCTCTCGTCGATTGCGGCAGCGACGTTCGCCTGACCGTACGCGATCCCGCCGTCGTTCGGCGGCAGCAACTCGGGCACCAGCACCCGCAGGCCCCGCCCCTCCAGAGCCTCGGCCGTCCGCGTGACGAGGAGCCGGTTCTGGAAGACCCCTCCCGAGAGCACGACGAGCGAGAGCCCGTGCTGCTCGGCGGCCATCGCGCAGGCCTCATCGACGCCGTGCGCGAGGGCGTTGTGAAAGCGCGCCGCGACCCGCGGCGGCTCGGCCCCGCGCTCGAGGTCGGCGAGCAGAGCCGCGATCGTCTCGCGGGCGTCGAGCAGCGCCGGGGGGGCGCCGCTTGCGGCCATGGCATCGGCGTCGATCCGCATCGGCATCGGGTAGGCGGCGATCTCCCGCGGGTCGCTGATCGCTTCGAGCAGGGTCGCCGCCTGACCCTCGTAGCTCGTCCGAGCGCGCAGGCCGCAGAGCGCCGCGACGGCGTCGAACAGCCGGCCGGCGCTGGTTGTCAGCGGGGCATCGAGTACGCCGCCGGCGAGCCGGCAGACGGTGCGCCACGCCGCGGGGTCGACCTCGGCGGCAAGCCGCTGCGGGATCTCCGGCTCGGGCTCCCGCAGCGATTCGACCAGCCAGGCGCAGGCCATCCGCCAGGGCTCGCGCGCAGCCGCGTCGCCGCCCGGCAACCTGACCTGGTTGAGCGC
>JACDBR010000009.1 GCA_013694825.1 Solirubrobacterales bacterium | reverse complement strand
GCGCGGCAAGGCCCCGCTCGCCTCCGCCGAGGAGTGGGTGCGCACGGGCTGCCCGCGCTGCGGCGGCCGGGGCGGTGCGTTCGACCACCTCGTTGTGCAGGCGCCACAGGCGCGAGAGGAAGCGGTGGACGCCCTCGACGCCGGCGTCGACCCAGTCGCCCCCGCGCTCCGGAGGGCCCATGAAGCAGACGTACGTGCGGGCCGTGTCGGCGCCGTAGCGCTCGACCGTCTCGACGGCGCTGACCGCGTTTCCCTTCGAGGAGGACATCTTCGCCCCGTCACGGGTGATCATTCCCTGGGTCAACAGGTTGAGGAACGGCTCGAGCGCGTCGAGCTGCCCGTCATCGTGGAGCGCCTTGGTGAAGAAGCGCGCGTACATGAGGTGCAGGATCGCGTGCTCGACGCCGCCGATGTACTGATCGACCGACATCCAATGATCGGCCGCGCAGCGCGAGAAGGGCGCGTCGCCGTTGCGCGGGTCGAGGTAGCGAATGAAGTACCACGAGGAGTCGACGAAGGTGTCCATGGTGTCGGTCTCGCGGCGCGCGGGTCCGTCGCAGGCAGGGCAATCGGTGTTGACCCAATCCTCGACCGCGGCCAGCGGGCTCTGGCCCTTCGGGGCGTAGTCGTCGGTGTCGGGCAGCTCGACCGGAAGCTGCTCGGCGGGCACCGGGACGATCCCGCAGCGATCGCAGTAGACGATCGGGATCGGGCAGCCCCAGTAGCGCTGTCGCGAGAGCAGCCAGTCGCGCAGGCGGTAGTTGACGGCCGGCTTGCCGAGTCCCCGACGGGCCAGCGACTCGACGATCCCGCGCTTTGCATCAACCGAGCTGACGCCGGTGAACTCGCCGGAGTTGATCAGCCGCTCGTCGTCGGAGTGGGCGGTGAAGGCGCCGTCGGCCAGGTCGACGTCGTCATGGCCGGCTGGCGCGATGACCGGGCGGATCGCCAGCTCGTGGGCCTTGGCGAAGTCGAAGTCGCGCGCGTCGTGAGCGGGCACGGCCATCACCGCGCCGGTCCCGTACTCCATCAGCACGTAGTCGGCTACCCAGACGGGGATCCGCTCGCCGTTGACCGGGTTGGTGACGCTGCGTCCGATCGCGACGCCGGTCTTCTCGCGGTCCTCCGCCCCACGTTCCTCGGCCGAGGAACGGGCGACACGGTCGACGTACTCTCGAACCGCCTGCTCGCTGCCGGTGCCCTCGGCGAGGCGCTCAACCAGAGGGTGCTCGGGCGCCAGGACGAAGAAGGTCGCGCCGTAGAGGGTGTCCGGGCGGGTGGTGAAGACCGGGAACTCGAGCTCGAGCTCCTCGCAGCGGAAGCTCACTTGCGCCCCCTCGGAGCGGCCGATCCAGTTGCGCTGCATAGTCACGACGTGCTCGGGCCAGTTGCCGAGCAACTCGAAGTCGGCGAGCAGGCGGTCGGCGTAGTCGGTGATGCGAAAGAACCACTGCGCCAGGCGACGCTGCTCAACCAGCGACCCGCAGCGCTCGCAGTGCCCGTCGATCACCTGCTCGTTTGCGAGCACGGTCTGGTCGACCGGGCACCACTGGACCGGCGCCTCGTCGCGGTAGGCGAGGCCGCGCTCGTAGAGGCGCAGGAAGATCCACTGCGTCCAGCGGTAGTACTCGGGGGTGTGAGTCGCGATCTCGCGCGACCAGTCGAGCGACACCCCCCAGCGCTTGAACTGCTCGCGGTAGGCGACGATCGATTCCTCGGTCGCCACGCGCGGATGGACGCCGGTCTGGATCGCGTTGTTCTCGGCCGGCAGGCCGAAGGCGTCGTAGCCGATCGGGTGAATGACCTGGAAGCCGTTACGGCGGCGGAAATGGGCGATCGCGTCGCCGATTGAGTAGTTCTTGAGGTGGCCGACGTGGGGCTGACCGGACGGATAGGGCAGCATCTCGAGCACGTATGCCTTCGGCTTGGAGTCGTCGAAGCCGGGCTCACCCGGGTTGGGCACCTCCCAGGTGCGCTCGCGCTCCCAGACTTGTTGCCAGCGTCGCTCGATGCTCGTCGGGTCGTAGCGCTCCACGGCGGGCGATTCTAGGGTCGGTGCGGGCGGACTTCGCGCGGCGGGCGGCGCAACCCGAGCGCGGCAAGGCGGGGATGGCGCGGGCGTATGATCGGGATGGTTCCCGACGCTGGAGGTGGCTGATGCCGCGACTGATCCGACTCGACCGCAGCGGGCACTCCGAGCTCGCCCGCTGGGAGGCTGGCGACCGCAGCGGCCACGACGCTGCCGCCGCGCTGCTGACCGACGAGCTCGACCGGGGCATGATCGCTTCGGCCAACCGCGGCGATGGCACGGCGGAGGTAATTCGCGAGCTGCCGGTCGACGCCGAGCTCATCGTCCTGCGCCGTCCGATCGTCGGCGGCTGAGCGA
>JACDBR010000003.1 GCA_013694825.1 Solirubrobacterales bacterium | reverse complement strand
CTGGTGGGCCGCGGCCTGCTGCGCCGCTCGCGCGACGAGCGCTACCTGCCGCGCGGCTCGGGCTTCCCGGCGGGCGAGATCTCGCTGCGCTCGGCCTCGGCCGAGGCACTGGCGGTGATCGAGGGCCGCTCGGGCGAGATGCTCGGAACGGTCGAGGCCGAGCGTGCCTTCTCCACCGTCCATCCCGGCGCCGTCTACCTGCACCTCGGGCGCTCCTACGAGGTCGAGCGCCTGGAGATCGACTCGGCGCGCGTGATCGTCGATTCCTTCGACGGCAACTGGTACACCCAGCCGCGCAAGGAGACCGAGATCTTCATCGAGCAGATCCAAGAGACGCGCGCGATCGGGGGGGTCGAGCTGTCGTTCGGCGAGGTCTCGGTGGTCGAGCAGGTGATCGCCTACCAGCGAAAGAGCCTCGCCGACCACGAGGTGATCGACCTGCGCGCGCTCGAGCTGCCCGAGACCAACTTCCCCACCCAAGCGCTCTGGTACGAGCTCCCCGCCGAGCTTGCCGGGCAGCGCGCCTTCCCGCCCGACCTTTTGCTGGGCGCCCTGCACGCGACCGAGCACAGCCAGATCGCCGTGCTGCCGCTGCTCGCGATGTGCGACCGCTGGGACATCGGCGGCCTCTCGACCAACGTCCACTACCAGACCGGCACGGCGACGATCTTCATCTACGACGGCCATCCCGGCGGTGTCGGGATCGCCCGCCGCGGCTTCGATCGCTTCGAGGACCTCGTCACCGACGCCTCGCGGCTGATCGCCGAGTGTCCCTGCGAGCACGGTTGCCCATCGTGCGTCCAGAGCCCGAAGTGCGGCAACCTCAACGAGCCGCTCCACAAGGCCGGCGCGCTCGAGCTGATGGATCGCATGATCACGGCGATCGCGGCCGAGCGGCGCCCCACGCGCAGGGCTGGCTGAGGGTTCCTCGCCGGCGCTAGCCTTCCGGGCCGACTACCCGGCGAGGTAGCTCAGTTGGTAGAGCACACGACTGAAAATCGTGGTGTCCCCGGTTCGATTCCGGGCCTCGCCATTCGCAAAGTTCCTGCTAACTGCTGGTTCCCCTGAGGCCGGAGCTGGCATGAACTGGGCCTGGGTGCGGCTTTACTCCGCTTGCTTGCGGTCGCGGTCCCGCGAGGGCTGCACGCGCTTGGGCTCACCCGGCATCTTCGGGTAGTCGGGCGGGTAGGGCATGTCGCCCTCCTCGTCGCGCTCGTACATCTCCAACAACGGCTCGAGCGAGTGGACGGTGTCGTCGATCTCGACGAAGTGGTCGCCCACCGCTGCGAAGCGCGCAGGCATCGAGGCGACGGTGAAGTCCTCCGGCGCCACCTCGGGCAGCTCATCCCAGAGCACGGGGGCCGAGACCGGCGCTCCCGGCTTGGCCCGGATGCTGTACGGCGAGGCGATCGTGCGGTCGCGCGCGTTCTGGTTGTAGTCGACGAAGACGCGCTCGCCGCGCTCCTCCTTCCACCACTTCGTGGTCACGAGGTCCGGCATCCGCCGCGACAGCTCGCGCCCGAAGGCGATCGCGGCATGACGGACTTCGGTGAAGCTCCAGCGCGGCTCGATGCGGACGTAGATGTGGATGCCGCGCCCGCCCGAGGTCTTCGGGAACCCGCGCAGGCCGAGCTCGCCGAGCAGGCCTCGCGCCTCGGCCGCGACGCGCTGGGCCTCGCCGAAGTCCGTCCCCTCCTGCGGGTCCAGATCGATGCGCAGCTCGTCGGGATGATCGACGTCCGACCCGCGCACGGGCCAGGGGTGGAAGGTGATCGTGCCCATGTGAGCGCACCAGGCGACGACGGCCAGCTCGGTCGGGCAGATCTCATCGGCGTGGCGCCCGGACGGGAACTCGATCCTCGCCGTCTCGAGGTAGTCGGGCGCCCCCTTTGGCACGCGCTTTTGGTAGAAGGCCTCGCCCTTGTGACCCTCGCGGGTCGAGAGGGTCATCCCCTCGTGCACGCCCTTGGGCCATCGCTCCAGGGTCGTCGGCCGCTCACGCAGCGCCCGCAGGATCCCCTCGCCCACCGCGACGTAGTACTCGACCACCTGGAGCTTGGTGATCTGCGGCGTGCGCTCGGTGGACGGGAAGATCACCCGGTCCGGACTCGAGACCCGCACCTCGCGCCCGCCGGCCTCGATCGTGGCACCGGCCTTGGTCATCGAACCCGAAGCTCCGGGTCGACCGAGCCCGGATCGATGATGATCTTGGCGTGTGACTCGGGATTCCCCAGGGCCTCGAAAGCCGCCTCGACTCCGTCGAGACCGACGACGCCCGTGACCATCGGGGAGGCGTCTACCTCGCCCTCGGCGAGCATGTGCAGGGCGTCACGGAACTCCGGCGGCGTGTAACCGACCACGAAGCGCAGGTCGATCTCCTTGTTGATCGCCAGCGCCGGCCGCAGGCGGTCGGCGCCCATGCAGACGCCGACGACGACTACCCGAGAGAACAGCGGCGTGCCGGCGATCACCCCGTCGAGCATCCCGGGGATGCCGACGCACTCGAACACGACCGGCGCCTTCGGAGTGGTGACGCCGACCCGCTCGAGCGCGCGCCAGGTGTGCCACCAAGGCACCGGCAGTCGGTCGAGCTTCTCGACCGCGCCGATCGCCAGCTCCAGCGCGGCGGGCACCGTCGCCAGATGGCCGTGCTCCGCAGCCGACGCGTAGGGGGACTCCTCGTTCGGGTCAACTACCGATTGCGCGCCGCAGGCAGTTGCCAGCGCACGTCGGCCCGGCGAGGGGTCGCTGGCAATGATCGTGCGCACGCCGCGGGCCTTGAGCAAGCAGATGATCGCCAGGCCGACCGGACCGCAGCCGATCACGATCGCGACATCCCGCTTGCCCACCTCGCCGCGGCGGACGGCGTGCCAGCCCACCGCCATCGGTTCGGTCAGGACCGCGACGTCGGGCGACAACCCGTTCGGGACCGCGAGCGCCAGCGACTCCTCGACAATCAGCTGCTCAGCGTAGGCGCCTGGCGCGGCCGCCGACAGGCCGAGGGCGTGCACGTCGCCGCCCCTGCGGAGCAGGGGAAGCGCGACGACCGGCGTGCCCTCCGGGAGAGGTCTGCGCGTCGCGCCGTGCGCCGCGACGCGGCCGGTGAACTCGTGGCCGAACACGACCTCCTGGTCGGAGCGCATGAAGTCGCAGTAGCCGGCCTCCTGCATCACGTCGGCCAGCTCGTCGCACTGGTGGCGAGCGTGCAGATCCGATCCGCAGATTCCACAGCGCTCGACGTCGATCAGGAGCTGGCCCGGGCCCGGGACCGGCGTCGGACGATCGGAGACGGTCAGCTCGGCGTGCCTGCAGGTGACGGCTCTCATGCGGTCGATGCTCCGGTCACGAGCGGGCAAGGTACCGGCATCGGCGGCCCGCTGACCACCGAGACGTAGCTCGCCGCCACGCCGAGTGACGGCGCGGGCAGATCGCGATAGAAACAGCTCGATGGTGCGGCCGGCCACACCCGAGGACGCCGAGCTCGTCGCCGCGATGCTGCACGACTTCAACTCGGAGTTCGGCGACCCGACGCCGGGGACTGAGGTGCTCACCCGCCGGGTCTCGGCCTTTATCGAGAGTGGGGAGATGACCTACCTGCTGGGCGGCGAGGGCCCCGAAGGCTTCGCCCAGGTTTCCTTCAAGCCCTCGGTCTGGAGCGACGAGCCGGTCGGGTATCTCGAGGAGCTCTACGTGAGGCCCGCCCGCCGCGGCCAGGGCATCGGGCGGTCGATCATGGCGGCGGTCATGGCGCTCGCGCGCGAGCGCGGCGCGGCCGGGATGGAGGTCGTGACCGGCGAGAGCGACACCGCCGCCCGCGGCTTGTATGAGAGCTTCGGCTTCGAGAACGAGATCGAGGGCGAGGAGAACTCGCGCGCGCTCTTCTACGAACTGAACTTCTGACCTTCTAGTCGCGTTCGGCTCCCTCGCGGATCGAGATCGTGCGTCTCCCTCCGAGCAGCTGCCTGCTCGAGGAGGTACCGCACGACCTGTCGATGCGGGGGAGCGATTCCGGCCCACATTGCGCGTGCCATCGGGTTCTCCTGCTGCACGAAGGTGGCGAAGAGCAGCGTGTGCTGCCGCCGCTCGAAGAGCAGCTCGGCCGGCAGCCCGAGGCGGGAACTGGCAGCAAGGAGCACGAAGTCCGGGGTGCTGCGCCGCACCTCCCAGCCCAGCACGAATCGGTCGGACCGAGTCGAACCGTGCTGAAGTCCGAGCGCGAACCACCCCCACGGGAGCGCGCTTCGGAGGGCGATCGGGGCGTCTTCCAGGATCGCTCGGGCCCACTGCTCGGCGGTCCGGTCCCGAGCCTGTCCGGTCTCGAGGAGAAAGGCGTCCTCGTAGCCGATGCGGGAGAGCGTGCTGAGCGTTCGCGCGGCCGCGGGCATTGCGACCTGGCGCACCCCGCCCGACGCAAATGGAGTCTTCCGGAGAAGGCCGATGGCGGTGTCTCGGACCATCTGACTACGCCGAGGCCAGCGTCCGGGCCGTCCCAACCGAGCAACTCCTCGAGCTTCCACCGGACCGCGAAGAGCATTCGGGCGGCGCCGGAGTGGCTTCGCGATGGGTCGCCCGCGGTCATCGCCTGCACCAGCCGCGAGAAGTCGCCTGGGCCGCCTGGCGTCGGCAGCGCCCACACGTCCTCGAGCCGGAAGTCGCGGGTGAGCTCGTGGATCCGCCAGGGCCGGGAGGTGTGCGCGGCGTTCGAGAGCCTCGTCGTCGTCATGCCGAGAGCACAGCGGCGACGGTGAAGCATCCTGTGGCGATGCCGGTGATGATCACTGGTCCGTAGAACCAGAAACGCAGCGAGAGGGCGAGGTAGGCGGCGGAGAAGACGATCGTGAGCGGTCGGATGGCGTCGATTCGCTCGACCAGCTCGAAGTCGTGGGTGGCGATCAGCAGGCAGAGCAGCCCGACGGTGAAGACGCCGAGGCCGTGGCTGATGTTGAAGCCGAGCCAAGCTCTCCACATCGACGGTGCCGCGTTGCCTCCGAACCGGATACGGGCGGCCTCCAACGCTGGCATGACCGACCGGTCTCTCGGAGCGAAGTATCTGGGGCGGACCGTGTCGGCCAGCGCCAAGATCACGTGCAAGCCACCAGCGAGGATTAACGGGATCGTGCCCGCGACGAACCACGCCTGCGCGGCGCCCGCGCTCACGTCCGGCACCCGGGGCCGCGATCAGCGGATCGCGCGGCTTGCGCGCAACGGTCCGCCTGAGGGAGAGATCGTGAGGAGGACTGGGGTGTGGTTGTACACACGGGGACCCGACACGCTAGCATACAGACGTGTATGTACGTGAATGCGCCATCGATGAGCCCGTCGACGATCCAGGCCTCGGGAAGTCGCCGCCGCTCAACCCAGGCTGAGCGGAGCGCCCGCACGCGGACCGCGTTGCTCCAGTCGGCTGCGCGAGGCCTCTCACGCTACGGCTACGGCAACCTGGTGCTCGAGCAGGTGGCGCGCGACGCGGGCTACACGCGCGGCGCCCTGTATCACCAGTTCACCGGCAAGAAGGACTTGGCCCTGGCGGTGGTCGAGTGGGTCGACGAGACCTGGTGGCGCGAGGTGGGTGGGCTGGTCGACCAACAGCCCGGCCCGGTCGCTGCGCTGATCGCGCTGGCGCGGGGTCACGCCATTTATTGCCGCCGAGACGTTGCCAGCGTCGCGATGGCGCTCAGGCTCGAGTTCAGCGGTCAGGACCATCCGGTCGGGCGTGAGGTCGAGCGGATTTCCAAGACATTGGTCAAGCGCTGCGCCCGCCTGATCAACGCAGGCCGCAGAGACGGGTCGATTCCCCCCGGCCCGCCCGCCAAGGCGGTTGCGCTGGCGTTCGTGGGAGCGCTCGAGGGCGCCGTGATCGCGCTCGCCGGGCAAGCACCGCACGACGAGCTACTGGCAGCCCGCGCGGCCGCGGGCGTGCTCGGGCTCGACAGTCCCGCCGGCACCTGATGAATGAGCTGGACTAGCCGGCTTCCCGCTCTAGCTCGTCGGCGAGCCGGTCAAGCCAATCCGCAACGAATCCGTAGCTGTCGGCGCCGAGCCGAGCCACGGTGTGCGGATGGCGGAGGCCTGTCCGCTCGAGGCCCTGCGCGGCGGGAACCTCGCCTTTGGCGGGGCCCTCGTTGGCATGGCGAGCGGGATCGGCGCAGAGACGATCAACATGGCGGCCGCGCTCAGTGCGGGGAAATGGAGAGCTGACCGAACCGCTCGCGCAGGCGCTGTTCGACATCTCCTACGTGCTTGGGTACAACGGAGCCGGAGTCGGGATCGGGCTGCTGACGCTCGCGACGGCCGCAGCAGCGCTACGAGCGAGGGCGCTGCTGCCCCGGTGGCTCGCGGTCATGGGTCCGGTACTCGGCGCCTGCCTGCTCACGCCGCTCTCGCAATACGTGCTCGGCCCCGGCTTCCTCTTCTTGCTGGTCTTGGGCGTCCTGCTGCTTCACGGCTCCGGAACGACACGGCCAAAGCTTGGGGGTTCGACTCAGGTCCCCTCCCGAGCCGCCTTGATCTTGCGCCAGCCGCCGGCGCGGTTGTCGGCGACGATCTGGGCGAACATCGTCGTCAGGGCGGATTCGTTGATCGACTCGCCTTCACGGATGGCGACCGTGCGTGCGGTCTGGTTGTCGTGCCCGGCGGTGATGATGCCCTCGGGGTCGGGGACGATGCCGCCGTCGTAGAGAAAGACGTTGACGTGGTCCTTTGCGGCGAGCAGAGCGCAGATGTTGCCCTCGAGCACGAAGTACGGCTGTACCCTGCGCTTGGTCGTCTCCTCGACCGCGGGGTCTGCGGTTCTCCATCCGGGCGAAACGAATCCGGCCGTCACGCTCGAGTGCCGCCGCCGCCCAGGCCCGCTGGGCCTCGTCGCCGCGCTCGACGATGTTGCGCAGCACGTAGGGCGGGATCACGCAGTGAAGCGGATCGCGGCATCTCCTTCCGAGGCTCGCGCCCAAGCCGCCGTCAATGGCGGTACCCGGGCTGGATCGACGCTTCCCGAAAGTCGGCTGAGTTGCCATGCCGACCCCCTTTCGACCCCTTCTCCGGGGTCCGTCGACGCCCTCAACCTAAACCCGGAGACGCCTCGGACAAGGCAACCCGGACGAATGGTCGATGCTGGGTCGCGCGAGGCGCGGCGTCCCGTCGCCCGGGACTGGACAAGGCCCTGCGCGCGATCAGCGCTCGTCAGTCAAACTTGGACGCCGCGACCCGGTTCTGGGTTCGCGCGACCAGACACAGGCGAAGTTGGCCTGCTCCCGACCGACCGGGCCGACGAAAGCGAGACACGGTGACTTCGACCGAGCAGCAGCCGTCCCAGAGCAGCGTCAATGGCGCCAGCGCCGCGAAGACCCTCGAGGTCACCGAGCCCGCCACGGGGAGGACGATCAGCTCGGTGCCCGTGCTCGACCGCGACGGCGTCGCCCGCTTGGTCGAGCGCGCTCGCGCCGCCCAGCCCGGCTGGCAGGCGCTCGGCTACAAGGCGCGCGGCGATCTGATGCGCGACATGCGCGCCTGGATCGTCGCCAATCGAAAGCGGGTCATCGAGACGCTATGCCGCGAGTCGGGCAAGACCTACGACGACGCCCAGCTCGAGCTCTTCTACTGCGCTGACGCGCTTGGCTTCTGGGCCAAGCGGGCGCCGAAGTGGCTCGCCGACGAGCGCGAGCGCCCGCACTCGCCGATGCTGGCGGGCCGCAAGGTCATCAATCGCTACGTCCCCTACGGCGTTGTCGGCGTGATCGGGCCCTGGAACTACCCGCTGGTCAACAACTTCGGCGATGCGATCCCCGCCCTGATGGCCGGCAACACCGTGATCCTCAAGCCGGCCTCGGCGACTCCGCTGAGCTCGATGCTGATGGCCGAGGGGATGCGAGAGGTCGGTGTCCCCGACGACGTCTTCGCGGTCGCCAACGGCGGCGGCGGCGAGGTCGGCGGGGCATTGGTGGACGCGGTGGACATGCTCCACTTCACCGGCTCGACCGAGGTCGGCAAGCGGCTGGCCGAGCAGGGCGCCACGCGGCTACTGCCGCTGACCCTGGAGCTGGGCGGCAACGACCCGATGATCGTGCTGCGCGACGCCAACCTCGAGCGCGCCGCCAACGCCGCCGTCTTCGGCGCCTTCCAGAACTCCGGTCAGACCTGCATCTCGGTCGAGCGGGTCTACGTCGAGGCCGACGCCTACGAGCCGTTCGTCGCCAAGGTGGTCGAGAAGGTCCGCGAGCTCCGACAGGGCGTTCCCGGCACCGGCGGCACCGTCGACGTCGGCGCGATGACCACCTCCGATCAGCTCGACATCCTCGACGAGCACGTTCGCGACGCCGTCGACAAGGGCGCCAAGCTCGAGGCGGGCGGCCTGCGGGGCGAGGGCCCGGGGCAGTTCTACGCCCCGACAGTCCTGACCGGCGTCGACCACTCGATGAAGGTGATGCGAGAGGAGACCTTCGGCCCGACCCTGCCGATCATGCGCGTCGCCGACGAGGACGAGGCGGTGCGCCTGGCCAACGACTCGGAGTACGGGCTCGACTCGAGCGTCTTCGGCGGCGACCACGCCCACGCCGAGCGGGTCGCCCGCCGGCTCGAGTCAGGCGCCTGCGTGGTCAACGACTCGCTCGTCAACTACTTCGCGATGGAGATCCCGATCGGCGGCATGAAGCAGTCGGGCGTCGGCGCGCGCCACGGGCGGATCGGGATCCAGAAGTACTGCCAGCGCCAGAACCTCGTCGTGACCCGCTTCGGTCTCGATCGCGAGCTCTACTACATGCCGTACTCGAAGCGGAACACGAAGCTCACCGAGCTGATGATCCGCGCGCTCTACGGCCGCGGCGCGCGCCGCTGAGGCTCGACGACGACGCTTCTCGAGGACCTACCGCCAGCGACAGTGGTAAGTCGCCGCGGCGCGCCGCGCTGAGCGCTAGCTCCTGCGGGCGTTACGGCTCGCCAACTCGGGTAACGCCTCGGTCATGGGCACCTTGCAACGACTGACGCCGCGCCTGTGGTGGGGTGCGGTCAAGTCCTCCTTGCGCGAGTTTCAGGACAAGCAGCTGACCGACCGGGCAGCCGCGCTGACCTACTACTCGGTGCTTGCCATCTTCCCCGGACTGATCGTTTTGGTCGGCCTGTTCGGGCTGCTCGGCACCCCCGAGACCGTCAGCTCGACGCTCGACATCGTCGGCGATCTGGGACCGCGCTCGGCCGTCGAGACCTTTCAGGAGCCGCTCCGCGATCTGGTGCAGAACAGCGCCACCGCGGGGCTGGCCCTCGTGGTCGGGCTGCTGGGCGCTCTCTACAGCTCCTCGAGCTACGTCGGTGCCTTCATGCGGGCAGCGAACGTGATCTACGACTCCGAGGAGGAGCGCCCCTTCCTGAAGTCTCGGCCGCTCCAGATCGGGATCACCGTGGTGACGCTCGTGCTGGTGGCGGTGATCCTGCTCGGCCTGGTGGTCAGTGGCCCGGTCGCCGAGGCGATCGGAGCGCAGGTCGGCCTCGGCGACACGGGGGTCACGATCTGGTCGATTGTCAAGTGGCCGTTCCTGCTACTGGGCGTCGCGACCGTCTTCGGCCTCCTCTACTACCTCAGCCCCGATGTGATCCACCGCGGCATCTTGTGGATGGTCCCGGGCGCGCTGCTAGCTGTCGTGCTGTGGGTGATCGCGTCCGCCGGCTTCGCCCTCTACGTCGTCAACTTCAGCTCCTACGACTCCACGTACGGAAGCCTTGGCGGCGTGATCGTCTTCTTGGTCTGGATCTGGATCACGAATCTCGCGATCCTGCTGGGACTCGTCCTCAACGCCCAGCTCGAGCGCCGCGGCATCTCGCCCAGCGAGGCGGTCGCGCGCGGGCGCACCGAGCTCCCGGAGGCCAAGCGGGCACCGATCGTCTCCGCGCCGGATGAGCAAGAAGAGGACGACCGCGCCGAGGAAGAGAAGCCCGCCGGCCCGAGCGGCTCGCCGGCAACCTGAGCGGGCCGCCGCGCTCGGCCCTGGCGACGGCGGAGCGTGAGTGTCAGGAATCACCTGCTCAACGCGACTTCCTATCCGAGGAGGGGCGATCGAGGCATCGTCCGAACCTCCATTTACCTTGCCGAAGAGATGACCGAGCAGACCAGTTTCACCGATCCCGCGCCGCTCGAAGGCGGGCCGTCCGCCGGGGCCGCCCGTTCGCAGGCGCCGCTCGGCCTAGCCGTCGAGGAGGCCCCACCGGAGGTAGGGGCGGCCTCGTCCACGGAGGAGGCGACGTCGCGCATTCAGGCGACGCCGGTGGTCGGACCCGTGCCGACGACGCTGATCGAGTCTCTCTCCGAGGGCAGGGTCAGCGGTTGCTGGGCGGTCAAGGTCCGCCAGCGCCTGGCAAAGCGAAGCGGCGGCGAGTACCTGAAGCTCGTGCTGGCCGATCGCACCGGCAGCGTCGAGGCCAAGCTCTGGGAGGCGGTCGACGAGTGCTTCGAGTGCGCCGCACCCGGCACGGTCGTGCGGGTCGAGGGCGCGTACTCGGTGCATCCACAGTTCGGAGCCGCGATCAAGGTCGACCGAATTCGAGCTGCTCGCGAGGGCGAGTACGAGCTCGACGACCTGCTGATCGCCGGCGACGTTCCCTTCGAGCGCCTCGAGGCCGACCTGCGCGACCTGCTCTCGACGATCCAGAGCGCACAGCTTCGCGCGCTGCTCGAGCGGGTCTTCGGCGAGCGCTCGGAGATCTGGCTCCGGTTCCGCGAGGCCCCGGCGGCCAAGTACTACCACCAGGCATATCGCCACGGGCTGCTCGACCACACGCTGTCGGTCGCCCAGGCGGTCAGCGCGGCGGCATCGGCCTTCTCCGGGGTCGACCGCGAGATCGCGGTCACCGGGGCGCTGCTTCACGACATTGGCAAGATCCAGGCCTACAACGACGACCCGCTCGCGATCGACCTGACCGACGCCGGACGCCTGCAGGGTGAGATCCCACTTGGCTACTACCTCGTGCGCCGAACCGTCGAGACGATCGAAGGCTTCGATCCCGAGCTCGCGCAGGCGATCTTCCACATCATCCTCAGCCACCACGGCAAGCTCGAGAACGGCTCCCCGGTCGTCCCCGCGACTCGCGAGGCGACCCTCGTCCACATGATGGACAACCTCGGCGGGACGCTGGGCTCGTTCGACCGCATCGAGCGCGAGCTGCGCGAGGGCGAGGTTTGGTCGCGCTTCGATCGCGGGATCGACTCCGCCGCCTACTTCGCCGCACGCGCCGCCTAGCCCGTCGCGACGAACCGGCGCCGCGTCACGGCCCCTGACCTAGGCTGCCGATTGCGATGCGCAGGCTCCTCTTGCTCGCGGCAGTGTTGGCCTTGACGCTTGGCGGCGCCGCGGAGGCCGCGCCAAGGGCCCCGCTCTCCCACGAGGGCCGCTGGATCACCGACAAACGCGGGCGCGTCATCATTCTCCACGGCTGGAACATGGTCTACAAGGTCGGCTCCTACCGGCCCGCGACCGCCGGCTTCGGTGCCGACGACATGCGCTTCCTGCGCCGCCACGGCTTCAACACGGTGCGGCTCGGGATCATCCACAACGGCGTCGAGCCGAAGCTGCCGGGTGAGGATGGGAAGGCCCGCTACCGGTCCGGCTACCTGCGCTCGGTCGCCCGCAC
>JACDBR010000295.1 GCA_013694825.1 Solirubrobacterales bacterium | reverse complement strand
GCTCCGCCCAGGCGCAGCGCTGGGCAAGCATGGTCGCCGGCGTCGGCAGCCTGGTCGCCGCGGCGCTCGTGCTGCTGATCGTGCTGGTCGGGGGCGGCGAGTCGGACTATCCCGAGGCGAGCTACTCGGTCCAGAGCGCGGCGATGGAGCCGGGCTACGAGGAGGGCGAGGAGATCGAGATCGACTCGAGCGCCTACGAGCAGGCCGAGCCCGAGCTCGGCGACATCGTCGTCTACCACCCCCCGCGCGGGGCGGGGGTGGGCGACGGGGTCTGCGAGGTCGAGCCGCCGCCCGGCTCGCCCTGCCCGGAGGCCGTCCACGCGACCGACGACGGCGCCGACTTCCTCGGCCGGGTCGTGGCGACGCCTGGCCAGCAAGTCGCGATTCGTGACGGACTTCCGATCGTCGACGGCGAGAAACTGTTCGGCGAGGAAATGATCCCCTGCGAGGCTCCCGAGTGCGACCTGCCGAACCCGGTCGAGGTCTCGGAGGCCCACTACTTCCTGATGGGCAACGATTCGGCGGTCTCGACCGACAGCCGGACCTGGGGACCGGTCTGGGGCGAGAAGATCGTCGCCAGGGCGACGGAGTGACGCGGGCCGGTATGAGAGTGACGCGGGCGGGGGTGCGATGAGCGACGAGCGCTACGAGACCCGGCTCGAGTGGAGCGGCTCGACGGGCGCCGGCTGGGACAGCTACGGGCGCGAGCACGTAGCCAGCGCGCCGCCCGCCGAGCAGGCGGTCCGGCTGACCACCGGCGAGCCTCACGGCGACCGCTCGATCCTCAATCCCGAGCAACTCGTCGTCATGGCCGCTGCCTCGTGCCAGATGCTGATGTTCCTCCACCTGGCGGCGAAGGCGAGGATCGACGTCGTGAGCTACTCCGACGAGTCGAGCGGCGTGATGCCGGCCGACGCCGATCCGCCGCGGATCACCGAGATCGTCTTGCGACCGCGAATCGTGGTGGCTGGGGAGGCGAGCGAGAAGCGCCTGGCGCGACTCTTGGAGCTCGCCCACGACCACTGCTACGTCGCCAACTCGCTGCGCGGCGAGGTGAAGATCGAGCCGGCGTTCGAGATCGGCGGTTAGTGCGCGAGACGTCGGCGCTCGAAGTCGCCGAGCCAAGAGCGGGCGACGGGGCTCGAACCCGTTCTTAGAGCTTGGGAAGCTCTCGTGCAGCCGTTGACACTTCGCCCGCGCGACGGTTGCTGCGAGCCGCATTCTAGACCCGAAGCGGGGTCCCTAACCTGCACTACATGGGCGCACGCTCATTCGCGGTCGTGATGTCGCTGATCGCCCTGGTCGGCCTGCTGGCCTGGGGCCTGCTCTCGCGCGGCGAGAGCCTGCTTGAGATCGGCGACGCGGTCCCCGGCACCGAGCTGGCCGTCCTGGGCGACGGCGAGCGCTCCGGCTCGCTCACCGATTACGAGGGCAAGTGGGTGCTCGTCAACGTCTGGGCGTCGTGGTGCGTACCGTGCCGCGACGAGGCGCCCGACCTGCAGCGCTTCTATGAGAAGCAGCGCTCGCCGAGCTTCGAGCTCGTCGGGGTCGCGACCCAGGACGCCGAGAGCGACAGCCTGGAGTTCGTCGAGGAGTTCGAGCTCGACTACCCCCAGTTTCACGACGGCTCGGGCGAGTACGCCGAGGAGCTGAAGACGACCGGCGTGCCGGAGAACTTCCTCTTCGCCCCTTCCGGCGACCTCGCCTTCGTCCAGCGCGGCCCGATCTCCGCAGAGTGCCTGAATCAGACCGTCGCGCCCCTGATCAGCGCCGCCAGCTTCGAGGACCCGCCCGAGACATGCGCGGTCTGAGCCGGTCAACCGCCGTTCTCCTCGCGCTCGTCCTGGTGATCGCGGCCCCGGCTCCGGCGCTTGGCCAGGACGCCGGCTCCGCCGCCACGTCCGCCCAGGGCTCGGAGGTGAGCGAGCCGCAGGCGACGCTGCCCGACATCGAGGACGAGGTCAACTGCCTCGTCTGCGGGGTCACGCTCGACCGTGCGACCGAGGCGCCGCAGGCGCTCGCCGAGCGCGATCTGATCCGCAGCCTGATCGCCCGCGGCCTGACCAAGGACGAGATCAAGGCCGAGCTCGTCGCCGAGTACGGCGAGGCAGTGCTCTCGACGCCCGCCACCGAGGGCTTCGACCTGCTCGCCTGGCTGGTCCCGGCCGCGGCGCTGATCGCCGGCGTCGCCGGGATCGGCTTCGGGATGCGGCGCTGGCGGCGCGCCGGGCACGCGGGCGAGCCCGAGGCGCCCGTGGCGCGCCTGAGCGA
>JACDBR010000289.1 GCA_013694825.1 Solirubrobacterales bacterium | reverse complement strand
GCCCAAGGCCGCCAAGCGCGAGCGCAGGCGGCCGCGGCCGAAGCCCGCCACCGACCCGGTCGCGATAGAGCGGCAGATCGAACACGCCGAGGCCGAGCTGCGGCGGATCGAGGACGAGCTGGCCGATCCGGGCCTGTGGTCCGACGCGGGTCGCGCCGCCGAGTCGACGCGGCGCCACGCCAGCGCCAAGCAAGAGCTAGAGGGGCTCTACACGAAGTGGGAAGGCGTCGCGAGCGAGCGCTAGCCGAGTTGCATCGGAGGGCTCTGCTGTGAGCCTCCGGGTACCAGGCGCGAGGCCTCCGGCGCCTCGAGGCCCTCCGGCTGAGCGACGCCGAGAGCCTCGCCTAGCTCGCCGGCCTCGAACAGCTCCTCGATGATGTCGCAGCCGCCGAGCAGCTCCCCGCCGGCGTAGAGCTGCGGAAAGGTCCGCCAGTCGGCGATCTCGCCGGTGGCCTCGCGCAGCGGCTGCAGCGCCGGCAGCACGTCGACGGCGCCGTACTCGACGCCGAGTTGGTCGAGGATGCCGACGACCCGCATCGAAAAGCCACAGCGCGGCTGGTCCGGGGTGCCTTTCATGAACAGCAGCACCGGGTTCTCGGAGATCAGCTGCTCGACCTGCTCGCGAATGGGGGAGTCGCTCATGTGCCGAAGGTTAGCGGGGACGATGCGTCGTCCCGCCCGGCCCAGAGCAAGTCGTGAGCCGTCTCGAGGCGGTCCATTCCACGATCGACACATCTGGTTGACGCGGAGGTAACGGCAGCCTGCTCCCTCTCCTTCAGCGTCCGGCCCTTGCGCGGAACCCCAAACCAGAAGGAGCTCAAGCTCATGAGATTTCGACGAGGCGCGAGTGCGACACTCGCGGTGGCGGCGCTCGCTGTGGCGGCGCTCGCTGTGGCGGGCGGCACCGCCGCAGTGGCCGACTCAGACCGTGCCAACCGCCAGTCCATCAACACCGAGGCCGACTACACGCCGGGCAAGGAGTTTGCGCCGCAGGCGGCCTCGTCGCCGTGCACGGGCGCGCTGGACGAGCCGTTCATGCTGCCCGCCGGGTACGACCAGCAGGTGGTGGCACGGGAGCCCGAGGGCGGCACCCGCGATCTCTGGGACATGAACACGCAGAACGAGTTCGGACGTGATGCCGGGCGCTACGTCTACAGGACGCACGAGACGGCCGGCCCGGGCAACAGCTCGCAGGTCAGCGTGACCGACCTCGAGCAGGGCGACACCAAGGTTCTCGCCCAGCGTGACGACTGGGAGCGCTTCGACGGGATCGTCTGGACTCCGCACGGCACGATCCTGGCCGGCGAGGAGACCACGAGCCAGGCCATGCCCGATCCGCAGTTCCCGAACTCGAGAGCCGGATTGGTCTACGAGTTCTTCGTCGATCCGCGAGACCCCGACGAGTTGCGCACCGACGATCCGCGTGACGACGTCGCTCCGTTCGACGACGGCGTGGCCGCGCGGCCCGCGCTCGGCTCCAAGTCGCATGAGGGCATGCGCTTCGACCGGCACGGCAATTACTACGGCATCTCCGAGGTGGCACCGGGCGGCATCTTCCGCTTCGTGCCGGACCGCCGCGGCGACCTCTCGGAGGGCACGCTCCAAGTGCTCGACACCGACAACGGGCAGGACGGCCCGGGGCGGTGGATCGACATCCCGGACGCGGCGGCTCGCACCGATGCGCAGGCGGCGGCGAACGCAGTCAGCGCCAACGGCTACAGCCGGCCGGAGGACGTCGAGACCGGCCGCAGCACCGGCGTCGATCGCAACAACGGCGGCAACACGCTGTACGTGGCCATCACAGGCACCGACGACGTGCTCGCCGTCGACCTGTCGAGCCGCAGCCGGCCGTTCGCGTACTTCTACGTGAACAACCAGCCGCGGCCGACCAACCCGACCCCGAACGCCGACGCGCAGTTCGACTCGCCGGACAACCTGGCTCTCGATCGTCGCGGCAACCTGGCGATCACCGAGGACCCGGGTGGCGTGCCGCCGGCCAAGCAGCAGGGCGACGACATCTGGATCGCCGCTCCGCCGCGCAGCAGCGACGGCGAAGGTTCGCGCCGTCGGCCGGCGCGGACGGTGGCGCGGTTCGCCTCGATCCGCGACTGCATCGCCGAGCCGACGGGCGTGTACTTCGCGCTCGAGGGCACGGAGGAGTTCACGGAGGGCACTCCGCGGGAGGATCTGGTTAACGACGAGTCACTGTTCGTCAACCGCCAGCACGCCGGTCAGGGCACGACCTTGGACCAGTTCGTGTCGATCGCCCCACCGAGGATGACGGTGACGATGGGGACGAGGGCGACAACGACTGACCCTCAGCGGTAACCCGACGGATCGAAGCGGCGCCTGCGGGCGCCGCTTCGCGTTGCGGGGCGCCGTGCGCATCGAGACGATGCCGGCGGCCGCGACGGCAGGCTCAGCCCGGGACGCTCGTGGCGATCGAGAGGGCGTGGATCGAGCCGTCGTCGAAGCGTGGCGAGCAGGCGGCGCGGACCATACGATGCTGGTCGATCCGGCTCAGCCCGCTGAACTGCGGCGCGCTGACGATCGCCCGCAGGTGATCGCCGCCGCCCTCGTCGAGCACCTCGACCTCGGCGCCCGGGAGCGCCATCTCGATCATCTCCCGGATCTCGTTCAGGTTCGCGGCCATCGGTTCCTCACTCGCTTCCTCTCAGCCCACCGGGTCGCCGGCTCGCATCGCCTCGACCATCTCGGCGACGTTGCAGAACTTGACTCGGGGGCGGCCGTGCGGACGGCCGCGCTCCTGCTCGGCGGCGTCGATCGACTGCCAGCCGCTGAACGAGACGGCCTCGGGTGTGCGCCGGGCGAGCAGCTCCTTGATCGAAGCTGGCTGCGCGGCTTCGCTGCCCTCGGAGGTCGAAGCCGGGGCGCTCAGCTCGGGCAGTCGGCCAGCCTCGAGGTCGGCGAGCAAGGTCGCGACGGTCTCGCCCGCGTCTTTCTTGTTGGTGCCGATCACCCCCGACGGGCCGCGCTTGATCCAGCCGACCGCGTAGAGGCCCGGCACCGGCTCACCGCTTGCGGGGTCGAAGCCTCCGCCGGCGCGGTTGGGGATCACTCCCCGGCGCTCGTCGAATGGCAGTCCCTCGATCCCGAGCCCCAGGTAGCCGATCGAGCGCAGGACGAGGCCGGCCTCGATCGTCTCGCGCTCGCCGGTGTCGCGGGCGCGGATCACGCCGCCCTCGTCGCGGAAGAGCTCGTTGCGGCCGACGACGACCCCTTCGACGCGCTCCGAGCCGAGGATCTCGACCGGCGAGGCGCAGAAGCGCAGCACGATACGCCGCGGCTTACCTTCGGGGCGGCGAGCCGAGAAGTCGGTGAACAGGTCGTGGTTTCGCCGCTTGGTGGGCTCGACCTGGCCTTCGGTCAGCGCGGCACTCGACGCAGCGTCGAGCTCGACTTCGGCGGGGTGGACGATCACATCGGCGTCGAGCATCTCGCCGAGCTCTCGAACCTCCGGCGTCGTGAACGCCGCCTGCAGCGGACCGCGGCGACCGAGGACGACGATCTCGCGCACTCCGCTCGAGGCCAGCGCCTCGATCGCATGATCGGCGGTGTCGGTCAGCTCGAGCTCGTCGCGGGTCAGCGCGAGCATCCTGGCTACGTCGGCGGCGACGTTGCCGTGGCCGATCACCACGACCCGCTCGCAGTCGAGCCGGAACTCGTGCCCGGCGAAGTCGGGGTGGGCGTTGTACCAGGCCACGAAATCAGTTGCCGAGTGCGATCCGGGAAGCTCCTCGCCGGGGATGCCGAGGCGTCGATCGGTCCCCGTCCCGTAGGCGTAGATCACGGCGTGATAGCGCTCGGAGAGCTCGGCGGCCGTCAGGTCACGCCCGATCTCGACGTTGCCGAAGAAGCGGAAGCCCTCGCGAGCCGCCGTCTTCTCGTAGACGCGGATCACCGACTTGATCTTCGGATGGTCGGGCGCGACTCCGGCGCGCACCAGGCCGAACGGCGTCGGCAGGCGGTCGAAGACGTCGACGCAGGACTCGACCGCTTCCTGCTTGAGGATGTGCTCGGCGGCGTAGAAGCCGGCCGGGCCGGAGCCGACGATGGCGACCCGCAGCGGGTTGGAACGCGTTCCTGGCTGGCTCATCTCAGGCGCTCCAGGGTAGGGCAGGCTCGCGACGCCTCCTGATGCCGCCCGGCTATCTGTGAGCGCCCGCGACGGCGCCGACGGCGGTCCCGTCGAGGGCGTCGAGGGCGCGGCTCACCGACATCGCCAGGCAGGTGAAGATCGGGACGTCGCGCTCGGTGTAGGCGCTCGATTCCGAGCCGCGGAGCTCCTGGACGAGGTCGAGGAAGCTGCCCGGCTCGTCGGTCTCGAAGGAGACCACGAACTCCTGGTCGTCGAGCCCGTAGGAGTACGCGGTGTTGATCGCGATCTGCGGGTAGCGGCGCCCGATCTCGATGTGGCTCGACATCACGCGGCGGCGCTCGTCGATCCCGAGCCGGTACCAGTCGCGGCGCTTGTCCATCGGGTAGACGAACAGGTAGCGGCGCTCCGAGGTGCAGATCTCGGGTCGCGCGTCGGCCTCGGAGTAGGGCGAGGGCTTGGTCATCGCCAGGTAGGAGTGCGGCATCGCCATCCACTTCGCCAGCCCGCTCTGGGCGAGGACCACGTGAAAGGTGTGGACGTCCTCGAGCACCGGGCTCTGGCTCAGCAGCAGCAGGTCGGTGTCGCCGCGGGTCCCGACGGTTGAGTAGGCGCGCAGCGATCGATCGGTCGCGAAGTCCTCGCACGCGGCGAGAAACTCGCGCTTGTCGGTCGCGCGAGCGGCCGGATCGCGCCGGTGCCAGGCGGGATCCAGCTTGAAGAAGCTGAACTTCGCGAACGTGCGATCTGCCATGTCGCGATGCTAGTGGGGCGCCCAGGCCTGGCAGCCATCCTGGCTCGCCGGGCCCGCGAGAGCTCGAAGTCTGTTCTATCCTGGTCCTTAGAGGCCATCCAGAGCGGCTCAGGGACCCGGACCGCGGAAGCCGCCGCAACCGATCTTCGATCTCCGGATCGCGACACGGTGCGACAGCCGGGATCGATGGAGGTGAAGGCGCAATTTCCGAGCAGCGAGATTTTCTGAGGGCGGTCCGCGAGCGGGTCGTCGTCTTCGACGGCGGCATGGGGGCGACGCTCGAGGAGTTCGACCTCACCGCGGCTGACTACGGCAACCTGCCCGGCAAGTGCCACGAGGCGCTGATCCTCAACCGCCCCGACGTGATCAAGGGCGTGCACGTTGAGATGCTGGAGGCCGGTGCCGAGGTCCTCGAGACCGACAGCTTCCAGGGCAGCCGGCTGAAGCTCGAGGAGTGGGGCCTGGCGGCCGAGACGGTCGAGATCAATCGCCGCGCCGCCGAGATCGCCCGCAGCGCCGCGGGCGAGCGACGTTTCGTCGCCGGCTCGATCGGCCCGACGGGCTTCCTGCCGGCCTCCAATGACCCGACTCTCGGCGCGGTCTCATTTCGCCGCCTGGCTGAGGTCTTCGCCGAGCAGGCCGGGGCGCTGATCAGCGGCGGCGTCGACCTGCTGGTGATCGAGACCGCGCAGGATATCCTCGAGGTCAAGGCGGCGATATTCGGCGCCCGCCGGGCCTTCGTCGAGCAGGGGCGCAGCGTTCCGATCGTCTGCTCGGCGTTCCTAGTACAGCCGGGAAACCGGATGCTGCTCGGCACCGACGTCACGGCGCTGCTAACGACGCTCATGGCGCTCGGCGCCGACGCGGTCGGGATCAACTGCTCGACCGGCCCGGAGGACATGCGCGACGCGATCCGCTACCTCGGCGAGCACAGTCCGGTGCCGGTCTCGTGCGTTCCCAACGCCGGCCTGCCGATCCAGGGCCCCGACGGCGAGACGGTCTTTCCGGCCACGCCCGAGCAGGTCTCCAACGTGCTGGGCGAGTTCGTAGAGCGAAACGGGCTGTCGATCGTCGGCGGCTGCTGTGGCACCACCCCCGAGCACATCAGTGCGATCGCCGAGCGGGTCGAGGGACGCGTTGCGCAGCGGCGCCCGCTGCCCGATCCCGAGGTCCGCGTCTCCTCGATGATGACCTCGATCGCGCTCACTCAGGAGCCGGCGCCGACTCTGATCGGCGAGCGGGTCAACTCGCAGGGCTCGCGCAAGGCCAAGGAGCTCCTGCTGGCTGACGACTACGACGGGCTGGTGAGTGTCGCCGAGGATCAGGTCGAGGGAGGCGCGCACGTGCTCGACGTCTGCGTCGCGCTGACCGAGCGCGACGACGAGGATGATCAGATGCGCGAGACGGTGAAGCGGATCTCGCTGACCCAGCCCGCGCCGATCCAGATCGACTCCACCGAGCCGGAGGTGATCGAGGCCGCGCTCGAGCAGATCCCCGGCCGGGCGATCGTCAACTCCGTCAACCTCGAGGCCGGAGAGGAGAAGCTTGGCGTCGTCGCGCCACTCGCCCGAGCGCACGGCGCCGCTCTGATCGCGCTGACGATCGACGAGGTCGGGATGGCCAAGACCGCTGAGCGGAAGCTCGAGGTCGCAAAGCGGATCCGCGACCTCGCCTGTGGCGAGCACGGCCTCGACCCCGAGCTGTTGATCTTCGACGCGCTCACCTTCACGCTGACCACCGGCGACGAGGAGTGGCGACCCTCGGCAGTCGAGACGATCAAGGGCATCCGTCAGATCAAGGCCGAGATCGACGGCGTCAAGACCTCGCTCGGCGTCTCCAACGTCTCCTTCGTCGTCTCAACTCCGGCTCGTGCTGTGCTCAACTCGGTCTTCCTGCACCACTGCGTCGAGGCCGGGCTCGACCTGGCGATGGTCAACCCGAACCACATCACGCCCTACGGCGAGATCGGCACCGAAGAGCGCGAGCTGGCCGACGACTTGGTCATGAACCGCCGGGAGGACGCGCTCGAGCGCTTCATCGAGCACTTCGAGTCAAAGGGCGAGGAGGCCGCCGAGGAGAAGGCCGACCCGACCGAGGGCATGGAGCCCGAGCAGGCGCTTCACTTCCACATCCTGCGCCGTCGCCGCGAGGGCGTCGAGGAATGGATCGATCGCAGCGTCGAGAAGATCGGGGCGGTGCCGACGCTGAACGGCGTCCTGTTGCCGGCGATGAAGGAGGTGGGCGACAAGTTCGGCGCCGGGGAGCTGATCCTGCCGTTCGTGCTGCAGTCGGCCGAGGTGATGAAGCGGGCCGTCGCCAGGCTTGAGAACTATCTCGAGCGGATGGAGGGCCACACCAAGGGCACGGTCGTGATCGCGACCGTGTTCGGCGACGTTCACGACATCGGCAAGTCGCTCGTCAACACGATCCTGACCAACAACGGCTACACCGTGATCGACCTCGGCAAGCAGGTGCCCGTCGATGCGATCATCGGCGCCGCCGTCGAGCACGACGCCGACGCGATCGGGCTCTCGGCGCTGCTCGTGTCGACCTCCAAGCAGATGCCGCTTTGCATCGGTGAGCTCCACGAGCGAGAGCTCGAGTTCCCCGTCCTGCTGGGCGGCGCGGCGATCAACCGCGACTTCGGCCGCCGCGCCCTTTACCCGCGCGGCCGCGAGTCCGACGAGATCTATGAGCCGGGGGTCTTCTACTGCAAGGACGCCTTCGCCGGCCTCGACACGATGGACGCGCTCGTCGACGCCGAGGCCCGGGCGGCGCTGGTCGAGCGAGGCCGCGACGAGGGCAAGGCGCTGCGCGAGAAGGCCGTCAAGCCCGACGACGGCCCGCCGACCACCGACGACTCGGTCCGCTCGGCGATCTCGACCGGCGTGCCGGTGCCCGAGGCACCGTTCCTCGGCGCGCGCGAGGTCGTGGTCGACCTCGACGAGGTCTTCGCCTACCTCGACCGGCACGTGCTGTTCAAGCTGCACTGGGGTGGCCGCGGCAGGAAGGGCGAGGCGTGGCGGCGGATCGTCGAGGGATACGAGGAGGACGAGGGCTTCGCTCCCAGGCTCGAGCGAATGTGGCGCGAGCAGGACTACCTGCGCCCCCGAACCAAGCTCGGCTTCTTTCGCTGCGCGGCCGACGGCAACGAGCTGGTCGTCTTCGACCCCGACGACGGCGAGCGCGAGCTGGAGAGGCTGGTCTTCCCGCGCCAGCCCAGGCACGATCGGATCTGCCTCGCCGACTTCTACAAGCCGCTCGACTCGGGCGGGCGAGACGTCCTCGCCCTCCAGGCCGTCACCTCCGGGCCGGTCGTGACCAAGCGGATCGCGGAGCTTGAGCGCGACGGCGAGTTCGCCGAGCAGCTCTATGTCCACGGGCTCGGCGTCCAGGCGGCCGAGGGGATGGCCGAGTGGCTGCACGCGCGCGTGCGCCGCGAGCTCGGGATTCCGGTGACGCAGGGCCGGCGCTACTCGTGGGGCTACCCGGCCTGTCCCGATCAGTCAGAGCACGAGAAGGTCTGGCGCCTGCTCGGCCTCGAGCAGATCGGGATGTCGCTTTCGGGCGGTTTCGCGGTCGAGCCCGAGCAGTCGACGGTCGCGATCGTCGCCCACCACCCGCAGGCGGTCTATTTCGGCATGAAGTCGGGCTTCGTGCCCGAGCGCGAGGCTCCCGACGAGCTGATCGCCGGCACCGCCCGTGGCGGCGTGCTGCCGCCCGAGACCGACCCAGACGGCGACGGGACGGTCGCGGCCGAGGCCGGCCCCCCGCGCGACGAGGCTGTCGCCTCGCGTAACTAGCGCCTTAGTTGCCGCCGCCCTTGGGAGCGATGCGCCAGACGCCCCCGTTGATCGAGGCGACGTAGAGGCGGCGCTTGGCGTCGACGCCGAAGCTCGAGGGATTCGAGACCTTGAGGCCGGTCGAGCGGTCGCGCCTGCCGCGGTTTCGGCCTGGCTGGAAGCTGCGGAGCTGGCCGGCGCAGAAGTCGGCGTAGACGTAGCGTCCTCGCAGCGCGCGGACCGAGCGGTCGTGGGAGATGTAACCGCCGGTGATCGAGCAGCCGCGGTCGTGCGAGTACTCGAAGACCGGCTTGGTGTGCTTGGAGATTCGGCCCGACCGGTAGCGCAACGAGCCCTCGTAGACGTTCCAGCCGAAGTTGGCGCCCTTGGCCCGCTTGACGCGCTCGATGTCGACCTCCTCGCGGCGCTCCTGACCGACGTCGCCGATCGCGATCCGCGCTCCGGAGAACGAGAAGCGGAATGGGTTGCGGAGGCCACGGGCGAAGATCTCACCCGCTCCCTTGCGCCGCTTTCCGGCGTAGGGGTTGGACTTCGGCACCCGGTAGGGCCGGCCCTTGGCGGTCGGGTCGATCCGCAGGATCTTGCCGAGCAGGCTCGACTTGTCCTGGGCGTCGTTCTCGGGGTCGCCGGCGCCGCCGCCATCGCCGGTCGAGATGTAGAGGAAGCCGTCGGGCCCGAAGGCGATCTGGCCTCCGTTGTGGTTGGAGGCCTGGCGATGACCGACCCTGATCACGCTTTGAGCGCTCTTCGGCACCGCCTTGAGGCCCTTGCGCTTGTACTTGACGACCCGCAGGTCGCCACGGTTGTCGGTGTAGAAGACGTAGAAGACGCGCGACTTGCGGTAGTTGGGAAAGGCGATCGAGAGCAGGCCGCGCTCACCGTCGTCGGAGACCTTGCCGCGGATGTCGAGGAAGGAGCGGCCGAGCTCCTCGCCGTTGCGAACGACTCGCACCCGCCCGGCCTTCTCGACCACGAAGACGACCTTGCCAGCTCCGGGCGGGCCGTTGACGTGGACCGGCTGGGCGAAGTTGCCGACCTTGGCCAGTCTGATCCCGCCGCGGCCGTCGCCGACGCGTTCAGCAGGTGCGTTCGCGCCGTCGCTCTGGCCGCTGGCCGGAACGCCGCCGGCGATCGGCAGCAACGCCCCTGCGCATCCCGCGGCAACGAGGGAGAGCGCCGCGGCGAGCCGGTTTCTCGCCTGCCGCGGGGATGGGGTGGGTCCGCCGGGTCGCGTCATCGGCCGTCCTCGGACCTAGTTCGCCGGGTCGAGACGGTAGACGCCGTTGAACAGCGAGACGATGTAGACCTCCCGCAACGGCCCCTCGGCGAAGGCGGCGATATTGGGAATCGAGACGTTGATCGACTGCTCGTCGCCGACCGAGTCGGCCCCGGGCTGGGGGATGAAGCTCTGCGGGCTGTCGCCCAGCGCCCCGGCGAAGTCGGCGTAGAGGTAGCGCCCCCGGTCGGCGTCCAGGTCGCCGCCGAGTCGCGGGTCGTGGGCGACGATCCCGCCGGTCACCGAGGCGTTGCCCTGCGCCGGGTGGGCGTAGTCGTAGATCGGGTCGATCACGTCGGGCGGCTGGGGTTCGTCCCCCTCGTATTGGGGCCAGCCGAAGTCGCCGCCCCTGGACCCGGCGATCGTGACGTAATTGACCTCCTCGCGGGTCTGCTGGCCGACGTCGGCCAGCGCGATGTACTGCCCGTCGAAGGAGAAGCGGAACGGGTTTCGAAGCCCCTCGGCCCAGATCTCGTCGCGTCCCGGAACTCCGAGGTAGGGGTTCGACTCGGGAACGTTGTAGCCGGGTCGGCCCTGCTTGCGAACCGGGTTGATGCGCAGCAGCTTGCCGCGCAGGCTGCCGAGGTCGGTCGCGGCGGGGTTATTCGTGCCGTCACCCACCGCCAGCCAGAGGCGGCCGTCGGGGCCGAACATCGCGGTGCCGCCGTTGTGGTTGAAGGTCGCGTTGCGCGGGTTCGGGATCGAGATCACCGGCCGGCGCGAGCGCGGCACGGCGCGCAGCGACTTCTCTCCGGCGCGGCGGTACTCGTCGACCCGCACGTCGCCATCGTTGTCGGTGAAGTAGATGTAGAAGCGACCGATGGAGCGGTAGTCGGGCGGGAAGGCGATCGAGAGCAGGCCACCTTCGCCCGTCGTGCCGACGCGCGGCTTGATCTTCAGGAAGGGCTTTCGCAGCTGCTTGCCGCCGCGCAGCACCCGGACCACGCCGGAGCGCTCGGTGACGAACATCAGCCGCCCGTAGCCCGGTGCCGAGGCGGCGAAGGTAGGCGTGAAGAACTTGCCGCCGACCCGGTTGGCCTCGACGCTGGTCACGACCGAGCCGGCGCCGGCCTGGCTGACCGGGCCCGCCAGCAGCGCCAGGCCGGCGAGTAGCGACGCGGCGACGGAGGCGGCCAGGGCGAGCCTCCGCGCCCTGGCGGCCTCGAGCCGGACGCCCCGCCGCGAGATACGTCTGCTCGTCATCGGTCTCCCATGCCCATCGTCGCTCTCATCGGCCCACTCTCACTCCGCCACCAGCCTGAAAACCTCGCCCTCGGCGGAAGTCGCGTAGATCTGTCCCGAGTTGTCCTCGCCGAACGAGCTCAGCGCCGGCACCTCGAGACCGAGCCCGCGGTCGTCGGTCGCCTCGCGGCCCGGCACGGCGGTGAAGCTGCGTAGCTCGCCGACGCAGAAGTCGCCGTAGACGTAGCGGCCGTAGAGGCTCGGCAGCTCGGGGTCGCGGACCACGTATCCGCCCGTCACCGAGCAGCCGCCGGTCTCGTGGGAGTAGGTCAGCACCGGCGGCACGGCGTCGGGGTCGGACTGATCGTCGTTGAAGCGCTCCGTGCCCTCGAAGGCCGACCAGCCGAAGCTCTCGCCGGCGGTCCCGGCGGTGACGCCGTCGACCTCCTCCTGGGAGCTCTGACCGACGTCGCCGATCCACAGGTCACCGGTCTGGCGGTCGAACGAGTAGCGCCACGGGTTTCGCAGCCCGTAGAGCACGACCTCCTCGAGCGCCCCCTCGCGGTCGGCGAACGGGTTGTCGC
>JACDBR010000286.1 GCA_013694825.1 Solirubrobacterales bacterium | reverse complement strand
GGCTAAGGGCGAGTACCGCCGCGCCGCTTGGGTTAGCGGCGGGTGCGGCTGCCGCGCGAGCGCCGTCGACCCCGGCTGCGCGAGGCGCCACCCGAGGAGTGCGGACGCCCGGGGCGCTCGGCGTACGGAAAGCCCGCCGCCTGGAACTCCTTGGCGAGGTCGAGCCGGCGGACGATCTGCTCGACGTCGGCGCTCTCGAGCTCTGAGACGAAGGTCACCCCGACGCCGCTTCGCCCGGCACGGGCTGTGCGCCCGACGCGATGTACGTAGGCCTGATGGTCGGCGGGCGGATCGAAGTTGATCACGCGCTTGATGTCGCGGACGTCGATCCCCCGAGCGGCGACGTCGGTCGCGACCAAGGCGTCGACCCGGTTGTCCTCGAACTGGGCAAGGGCACGGGTGCGCTGGTTCTGGGACTTGTTGCCGTGCATCGCCACGACCTTCAGGCCGCGTCCGCTGAGCCGCTTGGCCAGCCGGTCGGCACCGCGCTTAGTGCGCACGAAGACGAGCGTTCGCTCGCCCTGGTCGGCGCGAATCTCGTCGATCAGCGCGTCGAGCTTGCTCTCGCGGCTGACGCCCACGAAGCGGTGCTCGACCATCGCCGGCGCATCGACCGCGGGCGCGTGCTCGTGGCGGCGCGCATCGTCGCCGGTGTAGGCGCGGGCGATCTTGCCGGCCTCGCCGTCGAGGGTCGCCGAGAAGAAGAGCGTCTGGCGGTTCTGCGAGGTGGCCTTGACGATCCGGTCGACGTCGGGGCGAAAGCCCATGTCGGGCATCCGGTCCGCCTCGTCGAGCACGAGGTAGCGGACGTGGTCGAGCGTCAGGTCGCCGCGACCCATCAGGTCGAGCAGGCGACCGGGGGTGGCGACCAGCATGTCCGAGCGGCGGGCGTTACGAGCCTGGTGGTCGTAGCCGACGCCTCCGTAGACGGCGCTGACCACGAGGCTTCGCGCCTGGGCCAGCGGCTTGGTCTGCTCGACGATCTGGACGGCGAGCTCGCGGGTCGGAGCGAGCACCAGCGCCGCCGGTCGCGGAGCGTTGGGATCGATCCGCTCGATCATCGGAAGCGCAAAGGCGAGCGTCTTGCCCGAGCCGGTCGGGGCCTTGGCGAGGACGTCGTGGCCCTCGAGCACGTCGCCGATCACCAGGCTCTGGATCGCGAACGGTTTATGGATGTCGCACTTTGCAAGTGCGCGGACGAGCGGCGTCGAGACGCCGAGCTCGGCAAAGGTAGGTACGGACATGAAGTTGTGACTCCTAACGGGCGGCAGGAAGTGCCGCGCTGCGGTTGGGGAGACTTCGAAGACTGACCCCAGCCGCTTCACCCAGTTGGTGGGGAGCGCACAACGGACGGTTCGAGATCTCGCGGCGAATCGGTTCGCCGACGTCGGTAACGCTAGCAGGCTTGCAAGCGATTGCCGGCGTCGGGCGCCCGCTGGCGCTCGACTTGCAGGGTGCTGCTTCGTCTCGGGGACGCTGGCTTGGTCCCCCGAGACTCTGCTTAGTCCGACGTGCTGGTGGTTGTGCTCTGGGGGTATGACTGCTGCGGCGAGACGTCGCGGGCGCAGACGACCGTCCGCCGTCGCTCCTGCTTGACGCGAGCGAAGTAGTTCGCGCTGAAGTCAGGCGCGAAGGACGGCTTGACGCGGAACACGCCCTGCCGGTTCGTCCGGTCCTCTCCGACCCGAATCGGAGGCTGCTCGCCCTCGACTCCACGCGAGCCCGGATTCTGGCCACCGCCCGTCTCGAGGATGGTGACGAGTCGGTAGCGCATGCAGCGTGCGGTCGACTCAACCGTGCCGGTGTACTCACCGAACGGGAACGCCGGCTCGAACGTGACGTTGACCTGCGAGGCCTCGACCGGCTTGTTGCCGCCTCCTGCGGCGCCCCCAGCGGCATCCGCGCTCGTGAGATCCACGGGGCGCCTGCCGCCGCCCACCCAATACAAGGGCCTCTTCTATCGCATTCGGATCAGCGGCGGCGCGGTCGCGCGCGGGTCTCCGTAGCCGGGTCTTCCCCTCGCGTCGTGGAAATGCTCGAAGTAGGCTGGCTCAAGCAGCCATCAGACAGCGCCCCAGGAGGGAACCTTGGCCACAGCAGCCGCAACCGCCACAAAGTCGGCGGGCCAGATCGCCCGCGAGTCCTTCGAGGCGATCTTCGACCGCCGCGACGTCGACGCGGTCCGGGCGATCTGGACCGAGGACAGCGTCGATCACTTCCTCGCGCTCGGCATCGACGCGCGCGGCCCCGCCCAGCTCGCGGCCTTCTTCGAGGAGTTCCTGGCGGCGATCCCCGACCTCGAGGCGACGATCGAGAACCTGGTCGAAGACGATCACCACGCGGTCGTCCAGTGGCGAATGAAGGGCACGTTCGACGGCGCGCCCTTCCAGGGCATCGAACCGACCGGCGCGGCGATCGAGATGCGCGGCTGCGACGTCTTTCGCTTTACCGACGACGGCATGCTCGACCACAACACCGTCTACCACGACGGCGCCGAGTTCGCCCGCCAGATCGGAATGCTGCCGAAGCGCGACTCGGCGGCCGACAAGGGGATGCACGCGGCGTTCAACGCGGGGCAAAGGTTGAAGCGGCGCTTGGGGCGCTGACGCCGAGGCGGAGGGCTCTCGCGGGCTTTAGCCGGATCGCTGAGAGCGGCGGGCGATCCAGCCCGTCGGGGGTCGCCAGCTCGACTTGTCAGCTTCGGGCTGCGACGCCGACCAGAGACGCATGTGGCTGATGACCCTCCAGGGCTATTACTCCGTAGTCGCCGATCGCGACCGACCCGACAAGCTGCTCGTGCGGGCGCGGACCCGCGAGGACATCGAGGCGCTGCGCCGTCAGATCCCCGAGCTCGAGCCGTGGGAGGACCGCAGCGCCGACTACCGCTGGCGCGCCTCGGTCAGCCGCGCGCAGTTGATCGTCGCGATGACGCTGCTGATCGACGAGATCGACTATCCGAACTTCAAGTCCGCCGTCGCCGAGCGGGGAGACCACGAGCGCGCGAACCTCTACAGCCGCCTCTGGGGCCAGCTCCTGTCGCTGCAGCGCTAGCTCCGGCTCGGATGCATTCGCCACGCGACCGCGAGGCAGTCGACACGCGTCAGCGCGAGTCAGCGTCAGTTAGGTATGAGTAGGCATGTCATACTCGGCTCTGAAAGCTATGCCGCGACGCACGATCTATCTTCGCGAGAGCACCGAGCGGCTCATCGCTGAGCTCTCAGAGGAGGGCGAATCGTTTTCGGCTGCGCTCGTCCGGCTTGCCGAGACCGGCGCCTGCGGCGGAGGCCGGAGGCGGCCGAGCTACGTCGGCATCGCCTCGGGGCCCCGGGATGAGATTGGGCGCCGCGCTGAGGAGTATCTGAGCCAGACGATCGAGCTCAGCGACGAGCGGCCAGCCGATCAGAGTCCTCGCTGACACCGGGCCTCTACTCGCCGCCTCGTATCGGGGCGACCCAGCCCACGCGCTCGCGGCGAGCCTCGTAGAGGAGCTCGGTCGTGATCTGGTCGTGCTCGAGACCGTCCTCGTCGAAGCCGATCACCTGCTTCGTCGACGGATCGGGGCTTTCGCCGCAAGGGCTCTGATCCGCGCCGTGGCCGACGGCGAGCACTCGCCGGCCTTCCTGACCAGCGAGCTGCTCGGC
>JACDBR010000280.1 GCA_013694825.1 Solirubrobacterales bacterium | reverse complement strand
GTGGCCGAGACGTTCATGGGCAAGGGCGCGATGGACTCCGACTCCGAGCTGGCGCTGGGCGCTGTCGGTCTCCAGGCCGGCGACTTCGCGATGGCGGGCTTCGAAGATGCCGACCTCGTGATCACGGTCGGCTACGACCTCGTCGAGCATTCGCCGGCACTGTGGAATCCGACCGGCCGGCGGAAGATCGTCTGCATCGACTCGGTCCCCGCCGAGACGGACGAGAGCTTCATCCCCGACGTCGAGCTGGTCGGCGATCCGTACTCGACCCTGCTGCGGCTGACCGAGGAGTGTCGCGACACCGCGACCGCCGGCGGCTCGGATCGACTGCGCGAGGCGGTCATCACCCGGCTCGAGAACGCCGGCCACGACGATTCGTTTCCGATCGCGCCGGCGCGGGCGCTGCTCGAGATCCGCCGCCTGCTCGACCGCGAGGACATCCTCGTCTCGGACGTCGGACTGCACAAGCTGTGGATCGGTCGCGTCTTCCCCGCCCACGAGCCGAACACGGTCCTGATCGCCAACGGCCTCGCCGGGATGGGCTTCGCGGTGCCCGCGGCGATTGCCGCCAAGCTCGTGAACCCGAAGCGCAGCGTCGTCGCGGTCTCGGGTGACGGCGGCTTCCTGATGAACATGCAGGAGCTCGAGACCGCGAGCAGGCTCGGGACGCCGTTCGTCAACGTGATCCTCGAGAACCGCCAGTTCGGCTCGATCGTCTGGAAGCAACAGAAGAAGTTCGGCCGCAATTTCGGGACCGACTTCGAGAACCCTGATTTCGTCGGTCTGGCGAGATCCTTCGGGCTACCCGCGTGGCGCGCCGATTCGGTCGAGGACTACCGGCTGCGGCTCGGCGAGGCGCTGGCTCAGGAGAAGCCGTCGCTGATCGTCGTTCCGATCGACTACTCATCCGACGTCGCGATCGCCGCGGAGCTTGGAGAGACGGTCAGGATCTAGGCACCGAAGGGGGCGAAAGGCGCGGCTGGGCGCCCTTCTTGGCCCCATGCGAGGGCTCGAGGAGCACGAGCGCGTGGTGGCCGGCGAGCTGCGCGAGCGGCTCGTCGAGCGCCGGAGGGCCGAGGCAGCCGCCGGGAAGCGGACAGGGTCACCGCTCGAGGTCGCGGTCCGCGAGCTGGTCGACGAGCAGGCGGCGGTGCTCTCGGACGAGCGACGGACGCGGATCGGCGAGCTGATCCTGCGCGACACGGTCGGCCTCGGCCCGCTCGAGGTGCTGCTCGCCGACCCCGAGGTCGAGGAGGTGATGGTCAACGGCCACGAGCGCGTCTACGTCGAGCGTCGCGGCCGGATCGAGCCGACCGAGGTTCGGTTCGCCTCCGAGCAGGCGCTCCGCGACGTGATCGAGCGGATCCTGGCGCCGGTTGGCCGCCGTGTCGACGAGCTCAGCCCGATGGCCGACGCGCGCCTGGCCGACGGCTCCCGAGTCAACGTCGTGCTGCCGCCGCTCGCGGTCGACGGGCCGGCACTCTCGGTGCGCCGGTTCACCGCCGTGCGGCCTGATCCCGAGCGGCTTGTCGAGACCGGCACTCTTACTCCCGAGCTCGCCGAGCTGCTGCGCGAGGCCGTCGGCGCTCGTCGCAGCCTGCTGGTTTGCGGCGGCACGGGCTCGGGCAAGACGACGCTGCTCAACGCGCTATCTAGCTGGATCGACCCGGCCGATCGCGTGGTCACGATCGAGGACGCCGCCGAGCTGCGACTGCGACAGCCCCACGTCGTGCGACTGGAGAGCCGACCCGCATCGGTCGAGGGCCGCGGCGAGGTCCGGATTCGCGATCTGCTCCGAAACGCGCTTCGGATGCGGCCCGACCGGATCGTGATCGGCGAGGTGCGAGGCGCGGAGGCGCTGGACCTTCTGACCGCTCTCAACACCGGTCACGAAGGAGCCCTCTCGACCGTTCACGCCAACTCCCCCGCCGACGCGCTGCGACGGCTGGAGACCCTGGCGCTGATGGCCGGCGTCGGGCTGCCGCACGCGGCGATCCGCGAGCAGGTCGCGCGCGGGATCGGGCTCGTCGTCCACCTGGCCCGGGGGCCAGCGGGTGAGCGTCGGGTGACCGAGCTCGGCGAGGTCGTCGAGGCGGCCGCGGGGGTCGGGGTGCGCGAGGTCTGGCACCGATGAGCGC
>JACDBR010000203.1 GCA_013694825.1 Solirubrobacterales bacterium | reverse complement strand
CGGATGGACCGCGACGCCGAGGCGATCGGCTTCGGCGGCGGCCTGGTAGAAGCCGACCCGCCACGCCGGCGGGCGGGCGATAAGAACCGGCACCAGCCGGAGCGTTCCGGGTCGAGGTCGAAGCCAGGACCGAGCTCGCAGGGAGCCGAAAGACCGAAGCCGAGCACCCGCGAGCGCCGGCGGGCCGAGCAGCGCGTGCGGCGGGCCGAGAAGGCGCTCGAGGCGGCCGAGGGGGCGGCCGACGACGCGCGCTCGGCCGCCGGAAAGGTGGCCGAGGAGGCCTCCGAGGCGGATGACGCGGTCGCGACGGCTCGTACGCAGCTCGGGCGCGCGGAGCGCGATCAGGCCAAAGCGGCGAAGAAGCTCGAGACGGCCCAGGCCCAGCTCGAATCGGCGGAGGAGGAGCGCGAGGCGCGCGCGACGGAGCTCGCCGAGGCGCGGGCGGAGGCCGAGCAGGACTGAGGCGCCCGCCGCTTCGCTACTTCAGGAAGCCCTCGTAGTTGCGCATCATCAGCTGCGACTCGAGCTGCTTGACGGTGTCGAGCGCGACGCCGACCACGATCAGGATCGAGGTGCCGCCGAAGAAGAAGTTGGCCGAGGTCTGCGAGATCAGAATCGTCGGCAAGGCCGCGACCGCGCCCAGGTAGAGCGCCCCGGGGAAGGTCAGCCGGGTAAGGATCCGATCCAGGTATTCGGCGGTAGGTCGTCCAGGTCTGACGCCGGGGATGAAGCCGCCGTAGCGCTTCAGGTTGTCGGCCTGGTCGACCGGGTTGAAGGTGACCGCGGTGTAGAAGTAGGTGAAGATGATGATGAAGAAGACCTCGCCGACCACGTAGGCCCAGCCGCTCGGCGAGAAGAAGGCGGCGAAGTCGAGCGCCGCCGGCGAGTTGATCAGCTGTCCGATCGTCGGCGGGAAGGCCATGATCGAAGCGGCGAAGATGACCGGGATGACGCCGGCCATGTTGACCCGGAGCGGCAGATAGGTCGAGCCGCCCGTGGTCATCCGGCGGCCGACGACGCGCTTGGCGTACTGGACCGGGATTCGCCGCTGGCCCTCCTGGACGAAGACGATGCCGACGATCACGGCCAGGGCGATGAACGGCATCATCACGACGAAGACCTGGTCGGGGTTGGTCCACCAGGCGACGATCCCGCCAGGCAGGCCCGAGGCGATCGAGGCAAAGATCATCAGCGAGATGCCGTTGCCGACGCCGCGCTGGGTGATCAGCTCGCCGAACCACATCAGCAGCACGCAGCCCGCGGTCAGCGAGATCACGACGGTGAAGATCGTCCCGAAGCCCGGGTTGTCGCCGAGCGGGCTGACGCCGCCCGAGAATGACGTCGAGGAGAAGAGGAAGACGTAGCCGAGCGACTGGGCGAAGGCCAGGGCGACGGTCAGGTAGCGCGTGTACTGGGTGATCTTCTGCTGGCCGACCTCGCCCTCCTTCTGGAGGCGCTCCAGAGCCGGCACGACGACCGTCATCAGCTGGATGATGATCGAGGCCGTGATGTAGGGCATGATCCCGAGCGCAAACAGCGACAGCCGCTGCAGGCTCCCGCCCGAGAACAGGTTGAGGAAGCCGAGGATGTTGCTGCCCGAGAATTGCTCTTGGAGGCCCTCGAGCGCGTTGAGATCGACGCCGGGCGCCGGGATGTAGGCCCCGAGCCGGTAGAGGGCGAGCATCCCGAGCGTGAAGGCGATCTTGCGGCGGATCTCCGGGACCGCAAACGCGTTGAGGATCGTCTGCAGCACGGGCTCTGCCTAGCTAGATGACTTCACAGGACCCGCCGGCGGCCTCGATCTTCTCGCGCGCGGTGGAGGAGAAGGCGTGGGCGCGGACGGTCAGCTTCTTTTTCACCTCACCCCGGCCCAGCACCTTGACGGGGTGCTTGCGGGTCGCGAGGCCCTGGGCGCGAAGGCTCTCCGGGCTGACCTCGGCCCCGTCGACGAAGCGGGCTTCGAGCTCGGCGACGTTGATCGGCTGGGTATGGGTGCGAAAGGGCTCGAACGGCATCGACTTCTTCATGTGCGGGCCGCGCAGCTTTCGCATCCGCATGTGGATCGGGTTCTGCCCGCCCTCGTAGCCGACCTTCGACTTCGAGCCCGAGCGCGAGCCGTAGCCCTTGTGACCGCGACCGGACGTCTTGCCCATGCCCGAGCCCTCGCCGCGGCCGACGCGCTTGCGCGGCCGACGCGAGCCCGGCTTCGGGCGCACGCTGTGGAGGCCGATCTCCTCGGGCTCCAGACGCGCCATCAGGAGTGCGTGCCCTTGGCGTGCGTCGGGCCGTCGCCGACGACCACGAGGTGGTCGACGGCACGCAGCATGCCGCGGAGCTGCGGCGTATCGGTCATCGTCGAGCTCTTGCCGATCCGGCCTAGCTTGAGCGAGCGGAGCGTCTCGCGCTGGCTGCGGTTGCTGCCGGAGATCGAGCGCACCTGCCTTATCTCGACGAGCTCCGCCACCTAAGACTGCTCCTCGCCGCCCGCGCCGCTCTCGTCGGTGCCCGACTCGGCGGCGACCCCTGCCGGCTCGGCGGAGGGCTCGCCGTCCACGCTCCCGGCATCATCGTCGGAGCCCTCGGCCTGAGCGTCGTCGTCGGCGAGCACGGACTCGGCGCTGACCGCGCCGGCGCCGTTCTCGCCGCGGGCCTTGGCGGCCAGCTCCTGGTCGTGGATGCCGAGCACCTGCTTGACCGAGAGCCCCCGTAGCTTGGCGACGTCCTCCGGGCGACGCAGCCGGATCAGGCCGTCCATCGTCGCCTTGACGAGGTTGATCGGGTTCTGGCTGCCGATCGACTTCGAGAGCACGTCGCGGATCCCGGCGAGCTCGAGCACAGCTCGGACCCCGCCACCGGCGATCACGCCGGTACCGGGACTGGCCGGTCGCAGGACTACGTGCCCGGCCCCGAAGCGGCCGATGTTGCGGTGCGGGATCGTCTGGCCGTACATCGGCACCCGGATCAGGCTCTTGCGTGCGTCCTCTACCGCCTTCTGGATCGCCAGCGGCACCTCGCGGGCCTTGCCGTAGCCGACTCCCACGACCGAGTTCTCGTCGCCGACCGCGACCAGCGCGGTGAATGAGAACCGCCGACCACCCTTGACGACCTTGGCGACGCGGTTGATCTCGATCACGCGCTCCTGGAGATCGAGTCCCTGAGCGCTGATGGTCTGGATGTCGCGATGGAGCTTCAAAGTCGAGCCAATGAAGGTAGCGGGTGCACCTAGAGCGAGAGCCCGGCCTCGCGGGCGCCCTCGGCGACCGCGCGGACCCGGCCGTGGTAGCGGTATCCGCCGCGGTCGAAGACGGCGATCTCGACCCCGGCCTGCTTGGCTCGCTCGGCGAGGAGCTCGCCGGCCTTCTTGGCCTGCTCCATCGGAGCCAGCTCGCGCAGGTCGGACTCGATCGAGTTGACCGCGGCGAGCGTGTGGCCGCTGACGTCGTCGATCAGCTGCACCTGGAGGCCGCGATTGGAGCGAAAGACCGAGAGCCGCGGGCGCTCGG